>DASQSR010000560.1:0-8070 GCA_035642295.1 Allostellaceae bacterium
GGCGGCGGCGATCTCGGCCAGCGCCAGGGCGCGCCAGCGCCCGGCCGAGCACGCCTCGGCGGCATCGATGACGCCGTAAAGCCGGTGCGGCGCCCGCGCCAGCGCCTCGGGCCCCGGCCGCGCCGTCAGCACGGCGAGATCGCGATAGACCTGCATGCTGTCGGCATTGATGACGGTGCCGCGCAAGGCTTCGGCGAGCGCCAGCGCCAGCGCCGATTTGCCGCTGGCGGTGGGCCCGGCGACGATGACGAGCGGCGTGGTGGACGCAGGAGCCATGCCGGTGTTTAGCGGGGATCAGCGCGGCGAGCACCGCCCGCTTCCGTTGCCGAAGATTCACCACGAAGGCACGGAGAGCACGGGGGAGAGGCTCGGAGACGAGATGGTTGGCGCGCAAAGCGCGCCCTATATCATTGCTCCCATGTCCCCTGTGCCTGCGTGGTGAATGTTCTGCGGGACGGGCGTGCAATGAGGCGCTGACCTGAAAGGACGGAGCGATGCAAACCTATGAAGGCGGCTGTCATTGCGGGCGCGTCCGGTTCCGCGTCACGGCCGAGCTCGCCGGGATCGCGGAATGCAACTGCTCGATCTGCGCCAAGAAGGGCTTTCTCCATCTCATCGTCGCGCCGGAGCAGTTCGAGCTGGTGAGCGGCGCCGACGCGCTCGCCGAATACCGCTTCAACACCGGGACGGCGCGGCATCTCTTCTGCCGCGTCTGCGGCATCCACGCCTTCTATGTACCACGCTCCGATCCCGACAAGATCGACGTCAATCTGCGCTGCCTCGAGGGCGTCGACCTCGACGCGATCAAGCGGGAGCTGTTCGACGGCCGGAATTGGGAAGCGGCAATGGGGCACACCCTGCCCTGGCGCTAGCGATAGCTGTTGCCTTCGCCCTGCCGGCCGCGGATAAAGCGCGCGCATGAGCGCGATGGTTCTCACACTTGTCGCCGCGCCCGGCGCTGCCGAAGTGGAGGTGGCCGCGCAAGCGGCGGTCGACGCGCTGCGCCGGCTCGGTGCCCGCGTCTCGCCGATCACGCCACTCGCCGAGGGCATCGCCTGCGATATTCCCTTCGACGACCTCGACGCCGATCAGGCCGATGCGGCAGCGCGCGCGGCGCTGGACTTCCGCCCCGGCATCGACCTCGTCGCGCAGCCGGAAGCGGGACGGCGCAAGCGCCTCCTCGTCGCCGACATGGAAGCGACGATCATCGAGAACGAGATGCTCGACGAGCTGGCGGCAATTGCCGGCATCGGGCCGGAGATCGCCCAGATCACGCGCCGGGCGATGAATGACGAGATCGACTTCGCCACCGCCCTGCGCCAGCGGGTGGCGCTGCTGAAGGGCCTTCCCGAAAGCGCGCTGGCCGAGGCCGAGGCGCGCATCCGCGTCACCCCCGGGGCGCGCGAGCTCGTCGCCACGATGCGCGCCAACGGCGCCTATACCGTGCTCGTCTCCGGCGGCTTTGGCCGCTATAGCGGCGGGGTCCGCGACGCGCTCGGCTTCGATCGCGACATCGCCAACGAGCTCATCATCGAGGAAGGCCGGATCGCCGGCCGCTTGCGCGAGCCGATCCTCGGGCGGGACGCGAAGCTCGAGAGCCTGAAGCGCGTCGCCGCCGAGCAGGGCTTGCCGCTGGCGGCGACGCTGGCGGTCGGCGACGGCGCCAACGACATGGCGATGGTAGCGGCGGCCGGGCTCGGCGTCGCCTTCCACGCCAAGCCGGCGCTGCGTCAGCGCGCCCGGTGCCTCATCGACCACGCCGATCTCACGGCGCTGCTCTATGTCCAGGGCTACCGCGACGAGGAGATCGTGCGCGGCGCCTGCCGCGCCGACTGAGTGACGGCGCTGACCACGGCCAGCACCAGGATGTTCACGCCGAGCGCGACGATGCCGACATTGAGGTCGCGGAACCATTGCGGCAGCGTCGGAAAGAGCGTGCCGAGCGTGCTGTGGGTGAGCGAGATCGCCGCCACCGTGGCGGCGCCGGCGAGGATGCCGCAGAAGGCGCCTTCGCGCGTCGCGGGGTTGCGCGGCATCAGGCTGCAGACGAGCGCCGGAAAGAACTGGGTCACGAAGCTGTAGCCCATCAGCAGCAGCGCGACGATGGTCTGGCCGCCCTGCAAGGTGAAATAGACCGCGGCCACCGCCACCACCGGCACCAGCAGCTTGGCGAGGCGCGAGACGTTCGCATCCGCCGCGCCCTTGCGCCCGGGATAGAGGTTATTGGCCAGCAGCGTCGACGCGGTGATGAGAATCATCGAGCCCGGGACGAGCGCGGTCAGCACGCCGGCCGCGCCGACGATGCCGACCACCCAGGGGGGAAAGGTCGCCGCCGAGAGGCGCAGCAACGACAGGTCGATGGCCGGCCCGGTGAGCCCCGGCACCTTCAGAATGGCGGCGAAGCCGACGAAGAAGACGAAGAGCAGGATGAGCTGATAGAGGGGCAGGATGATGGCGTTGCGCCGGAAGATGCGCTCGTCGCGCGCGGTGTAGGAGGACGCGAAGCTGTGCGGCCAGCAGAAGAAGCCGAGCGCGGTGAGCAGCACGGTGGAATCGAACCAGGCGATGCTCTGACCCTTGGCCGGCAGCGCGAGAAAGCCGGGCTTGGCCGCATCGATCGCCTGGAACATCGACCCGAGCCCGCCATAGTAGTGGATCGGCAGGTAGATGCCGAGGAACAGAACGACCAGCAGAATGAGCGTGTCCTTCACCACCGCCGTCCAGGCCGAGCCGTGCACGCCGGAGATGATGACGTAGATGGTGACCACGACGGCGCCGATCCAGACGGCCGCGGTCGAGCCGACGGCGCCGTAGGACGCGGTCTCGACGATGATGCCGAGGCCCTTAAGCTGCAATACGAGATAGGGGATGAGCGCGATGATGCCGACGATCGCGACCAGCACGCCGAGCGCGGGGCTGTCGTATTTGCGCACGAAGAAATCGGGCTGCGAAAAGAGGCCGTGGGCCTTGGCATAGCGCCAGACCGGCGGCAGCAGCCAATAGGAGATGATGTAGGCGAGCGAGCCGTAGCAAAGGATGTAGAAAGCGGGCGCGCCCAGGCCGTAGGCGAAGCCGCTGGCGCCGAGGAACGTGAAGGTGGTGTAGATCTCGCCCGCCATCAGCAGGAAGACGAGGAGGGTGCCGAAGCCGCGTCCGCCCACGGTCCATTGCTCGAGCGTCATGTCGCGCCCGCGCCGGGCCTGGATGCCGAGCCAGAGCGCCAGGACCATGGCGGCGAAGATGAGAATGAGGGCGCTCATCGCGGCAGCCCCCCGCGGTTCGCGGGATCGGCGAGGTAAATGACCCCCATGATCAGCGCGGTGAGCAGCACCCAGAGCAGGATCCAGGCGAGCAGCAGCGGCATGCCCAGAACCAAGGGCGTCACCTGATTAACGAAGAAGACCCCGCCCAACATGCCGATGAACGGCAGGGCCGCCAGTGCTTTGACCCAACCCATGAATTCCCCCTCCCCTGCCCGGCCGCCATTCCCGGCGACACGGCTCCGTCGCTTTGATGACAGCAAGGCGTAAGCCGCGGCGTTTTGCAAGAGGCGGGTGATCAACGGGGAGGAGGGATTCCCTGGCTTGGGGAGGGAGACGTCGCTGTCGCAAGCTAGCCGGTATGGTGCGGGCTTTCGCGGTTGCGGGCGACGAAGCTAGTCCGCACGGTGCGGCTCTCGCGGTTGCAAGAGCAACCGCTGCCGCCGGCAGCGACGACCCCTTCGGGGTCGCGCTGCGCCGGCGACGACGCCTTTGGCGTCGCCTTAGCTTTGGTCGAGGCGGAGGGCGACGAAGCGGAGGTCGCCCTGGCGGTCGACCAGGAGAAGCACCGATTTGCGGCCGGCCTTCTTCGCCTCGTCGATCTTCGCGGTGATCTGCGCCGGGGTCTTCACATCCTCCTGCGCCACCTCGACGATGACGTCGCCGGCGCGCATCCCCTTGTCGGAGGCGGCGCTGTCCTTGGCGACGTCGATCACCACCACGCCGGCGGAATCCTCCGCCAGCGAGAAGCGCTCGCGCAGCTCGGGCGTCATGTTGGCGAGGGAGAGGCCGAGCGTCTTCACGGTGCCGGGAGGCTCGGCCGGCGGCACCTGCTTGTTGGGCGTCAGCGCCGCCTGCTGGTCGTCGTCCTTGAGCTCGCCGACCTTGACGTCGAAGGTATGCTCCTTGCGCTTGCGCCAGACGACGACCTTGACCGTCTTGTCGATGGGCGTCTCGGCGACGATGCGCGGCAGGCGGTGCATGTCGGTCACCTCCTTGCCGTCGAAGGTCAGCACGACGTCGCCGGGCTGGATGCCGGCGACCTGGGCCGGGCCGCCGTCGCGCACGCTGGCGATGAGCGCGCCCTTGGGCTTGTCGAGGCCGAGGCTCTCGGCGATCTCGTCGGTGACGCTCTGGATGTTGACGCCGAGCCAGCCGCGCCGGACATGGCCGAATTCGCGCAGCTGATCGACCACGGGCTTCGCCAGGTTGGAGGGAATGGCGAAGCCGATGCCGATCGACCCGCCCGAGGGCGAGTAGATGGCGGTGTTGATGCCGATCACCTCGCCGTTCATGTTGAACATCGGACCGCCGGAATTGCCGCGGTTGATCGGCGCGTCGGTCTGCAGGAAATCGTCATAGGGACCGGCGTTGATCTCGCGCGCGCGGGCGGAGAGGATGCCCGCCGTCACCGTGCCGCCGAGGCCGAAGGGGTTGCCGATCGCCAGCACCCAGTCGCCGACGCGGGTGCCATCGCTGTCACCGAACTTGAGCGCCGGCAGCGGCTTCGTCGGCTTTATGCGCAGCAGCGCGAGGTCGACCTTGGTGTCGCGCCCCACCACCTCGGCCTTGAAGTTGGTGTCGTCCTGCAGCGTCACCGTGATCTGGTCGGCATCGGCGATGACGTGGTTGTTGGTCACCACCAGGCCCGAGGGATCGATGATGAAGCCGGAGCCCAGCGAGGTGGCGCGCCGCGGCTGCATCTCGGGCTTGTTCTTGTTCAGGAAGTCCTTGAAGAATTCCTCGAAGGGCGAGCCCGGCGGGAATTGCGGCACGTCCGACCCGCCGTGATCGGCGGTCTTGTCGCTCTTGATCGTCTGGGTCGTCGAAATGTTGACGACGGCCGGCAGGAGCCGCGCCGCAAGATCGGCAAATCCGTCAGGCGCGGGCCTGGCCGGGGCGGCGCCCGACGGGAGCACCAGCAGGGCAAGGAACGTCAGCGCGACCACAACCGGGCGGCGGCCGGCACTCCGACGAATCAGTCGAATCACGAAAGCAAACTCCCTCGAGAGGCGGAAGCGGCGAGTTTACGGGAGAATGCCGCGATAGACCAGCGGCTTCCCGAAGCCGCCGGTCCCGACGTCGATGGCGGCGCAGAAGATCGGCAGAATGCGGTCAAATTGAGGCGGTTGCAGCTCCTACCCGCGGATGAGCCAGACCGCGGCGACGCCGAGGCAGGCGGCGAGAAGGCCGGTGAGGCGCAGCGCCGAAGCCGGCAGCGTTCCGACCTGGGCGACCAGGCGCTTCATTCCTATGGGAAACGCCGAGTAGAGCATGCCCTCGATGACGAAGACGAGGGCGAGCGCGGTGGCGAAGTCCTTCATCGCCGGCCCTCGGCGCCGGACGCGGGCGCGCCGGCGGTGCCGGGCGGCGCCTCGAAATAGCGGAAGAAGGGGTCTCCGGGCGACAGCAGGAAGGTCGTGTCCTTGCCCGAGAGCGCGTTGCGGTAGGCCTCGAGCGAGCGGTAGAAAGCGAAGAACTCCTTGTCCTTGCCGAACGCGTCGGCATAGACCTTGATGCTGTCGGCATCGCCCTCGCCGCGCAGGATCTGCGCCTGCTTCTGCGCGTCGGCGAGGATCTCGGTGCGCTGCTTGTCGGCATCGGCTTTGATCTCGGTGGCCTGGCGGTCGCCATCGGCGCGGTACTGCGCCGCCTCGCGCTGGCGCTCGGAGATCATGCGCGCGAAGATCGCCTCGCTGTTGGCTTCCGGCAGGTCGACGCGCCGCAACCGCACGTCGGTGATGGCGATGCCGAACTCCTTGGTCTGGTCGTTGACGCCGCTACGGATGCGCCCGATCGTCGCCTCACGCTGGCCCGAGACGATGTCGGCGAGCGGCACCGTGCCGATCACGTCGCGCACCACGCCGCTCAGAATGGGCGCAAGCCGCGTCCGCGCCGCCTCCTCGGTGCCCACCGTCTGATAGAACAGCAGCGGATTAACGATGCGAAAGCGCGAATAGGCGTCGACGATCATCTGCTTCTGATCGGCGGCGGTGAAGCGCGCCGCCGGCAGATCGAAATCGAGCACCCGCTTGTCGTATTCGACGGTGCTTTCCCAGGGCAGCTTCACGTGCAGGCCGGGATCGGCGACGACGCGAACCGGGTTGCCGAACTGCAGCACGATCGCCTGCTCGGTCTGCGTCACCACGTAGGGCACGCTGAGCAGCACGAAGGCGAGCACGATGACGAGGACGCCGCCGAGGGCGAGACGGACGTTCATGGCGCGCTCACTGCTGCGGCGCCGCCCCGGCCGAAGCCGAGGCGCGGTTGGCCGGCGGCGCCGGCGGGCGCAGCGCCGGCAGCGGCAGATAGGGCAAGACGCCGGCTTGCGCCGCCCCCTTGTCGAGGATCACCTTGTTGGCGCCGTCGAGGATGCTCTCCATCGTCTCGATGTAGAGGCGCTGGGCGGTGACGTCGGGCGCCTGCTTGTACGCCTGATAGACGGCGAGGAAGCGGCTCGCATCGCCTTCAGCGTGCAGCACCACCTGCTGGCGATAGGCCTCGGCCGCCTGGACGATCTGCGCCGCCTCGCCCTTGGCGCGCGGCAGGATGTTGTTGGAATAGGTCTTGGCCTGGATGATCTTGCTGTCGCGCTCGGTCTTGGCGTTCTGCACGTCGGCGAAGGCGGCGATCACGTCCGGCGACGGCAGGTCGATGCGGCGCAGATTGACCGAGGTGATCTGCACGCCGCTCTGATACTCGTCGAGGATGCGCTGCAGCAGCGCCTGCGTCTCGCTGGCGATCTTGTCGCCGCCGACGATCGCGTCGGTCACCGGCGTATGGCCGATCACCTCGCGCATGGCGCTCTCGGCGACCGCCTTCACCGTCTCGTCGGGATTGCGGATGTTGAAGAGGAATTTCGGCGCATCCTTGACCACGTATTGCACGGTGAAATAGACGTTGAGCAGGTTCTCGTCCCCGGTCAGCATGCGCGCTTCCTGCGGCTCCTGTCCGGTCGCCAAACCGCCCTCGCCCGGCGCGCCAAGCTCGCCGATCTCGATGGTGTTGACGCGCGTGACGCTTGGCGTCAGCACCGTCTCGATCGGATAGGGCAGGTGATAATTGGCGCCCGGCGTCGTCTTGCGGTTAAAGGCGCCGAAGCGCAGCACGATGCCGACCTGGTCCGGCTGCACGAAGTAGATGCCGCTCGCGAGCCAGACGAGGACGAGCGCCACCAGGACGAAGACGACGCCGCGGCCGCTGCCCCAGCCGCCCGGCAGCAGACGGCGGAAGCGGTCCTGGCCGCGGCGCAGGATGTCCTCAAGATCGGGCGGCTTGCCGCCACCACCGCGTGACCAGGGGCTCTGGCCGCCGCCCCAGGGGCCGCCGCCGCTTCCGCCCCCTTGGTTCTGCCAAGGCATCTCAGCGCTTCCTTTCCGCTTTGGCGCGCCCTGCCGGGTTTGCAAAGCGACGGCTTTCGCCTATATGACTCCACCCGTCGACACTTCCTGGGCGGATGGCCTCCCGATAGGCCGGCGGCATCCCCAATGTCAAGAACGAGAGGGTCGAATGAGCGGGTTGAGCGAGCAGCAGGTGCTCGCCGCGTTGCGCCAAGTCGCCGACCCCGACCGGGGCAAGGACATCGTCAGCCTCGGCATGATCTCCGGCGTCCAGCTGCGCGACGGCCATGTGGCCTTCGCCATCGAGGTCGACCCCGAGCGCGGGCCGAAGCTCGAGCCGCTGCGCAAGGCGGCCGAGAAGGCGGTGGAAGCGCTGCCGGGCGTGCTGTCGGTGAGCGCCGTGCTGACGGCGCAGAAGCCGGCGCCCGGCCGGCAGGCGCCGCCCCCGCCGCCGCACGGCCACGGCGGCG
>DASQSR010000561.1:0-3913 GCA_035642295.1 Allostellaceae bacterium
CGCCGACCGGCGCCTCATCATCGGCGTCGATCGCCTTGACTACAGCAAGGGCATCCCGCAGCGCCTCGAGGCGATCGAGGATCTGCTGACGTCGCATCCGGAGCATCGGCGCGCGTTCAACTATCTGCAGATCGCGCCGCATTCGCGCGCGGAGCTCAGTCCGTACCGGGCGTTCCGCCGCGAGATCGAGGCGCTGGCAGGCCGCGTCAACGGCAAGTTCGCCGAGTTCGACTGGTCGCCGGTGCGCTACGTCAACAAGAGCTTCTCGCAGCAGAGCCTCGCCGGCTTCTACCGCACCGCCCGGGTCGGGCTGGTGACGCCGTTGCGCGACGGCATGAATCTCGTCGCCAAGGAGTTCGTCGCCGCGCAGGACCCGGACGATCCCGGCGTCCTCGTCCTCTCCCGCTTCGCCGGGGCGGCGAACGAGCTGCAGGCGGCACTGCTGATTAATCCCATCGACGCCGCCGCCATCGCCGCGGCGCTCGACCGCGCCCTGGCCATGCCGCTCGCCGAGCGCCAGGAGCGCTGGCGCGCGATGATGGCCGCCAATCGCCGCAACAGCCTCGACGGCTGGCGCGATTCTTTTCTCGCGGCGCTCAGCGGCGCCGCCCTGGCGCCGCCGCTACGCCGCGCGCCGTTCGAGCGACTGCATCTTGCCGCGCGATGAGCGCGCTTTCGCCCAACGTCGAACGCTTCCTGCGGCGCCATGTCAAGTCGATGTGGCATCTGGAGCTGCTGATCCTGCTCCAGCGCGACCGGTCGCGCGCGTGGACGATCGCGGAGCTGGTGCAGGAGCTTCGCGCCAGCACCCTCGTCGTCACCGATTCGCTGATCAGCCTGACGCAGGCGGGCTGCCTCGTCGCGATGCCGGCCGACCGCTACCGCTACGCTCCCGACAGCGTCGCCATCGCGGCCGCGATCGACGCGGTCATCGAGGCTTACGCCAATTTCCCCGTGGCGGTGAAAAAGGTGATCTGGGAAGGCTTCCCTTCCCGGATGGGGCTCTTCGCCGACGCATTGCGGCTCAAGAAGCGATAGCCCGCTTTCGGGCCAAAAAGCGGCGTTCGGATCCGCGCCGGCGCCGCGGTCTCCGAACGCCGCCGCGTCGCCCGGTCCTGGAAGGCGCGTCGCAAGACCGTGCGCCGTCGATAGCAGCGCGGCCGGCCGCCCAAGTCCATACGTGCGCGCACGTATTCAGCACCGGCAATGCAGCGGCTAGTTTCCTGGTCGCCATCAGAATGGTGCCGCATGCGCGTGCAATCGATTGGAGGCGAGCCACGGACACCGGCGCGCTCTTTGACGCCTTGGCTTTCCATATCCGCACCGAGATGGGCGGATGGGCGAATCGCCAGGCGCTGGTCCGGGTCGACCGGCTGATCGGCGAGCTGATGGCGGCTGTCGACCTCTCCGATTGCGATCGTCATCGCCTGCAGCAGATCCGCGACTGGGCCGGCATTCTCTACAGCACCCGCCGCCACCGGTGCTGGGAAACCGGTGCCGTCTCGCTGCGCCGCACCATGCTGCGGGATGTCGAGAGCTTGCGCCGGATGAGCGCGCTCCCGACGAACGGCGGCTGAAGCGCACCCTTTCGCTTTGCGGCTTACGCCGGCTCGGCCGCGGCGGTACGATCTCCGGCAGGTGCGGCCGGTGGCGTCGGTCGCGCCACCCGATGGCGGAGGCGGAAGATGACGAGCGAGATCCGGGACGGCATGCGCATCGACTGGGATGTGCCGATCCCTGTCGATGACGGGCTGGTGCTGCGCGCCGACGTGTTCCGGCCGGTGGCCCAAGGGCGCTATCCCGTGATCCTCAGCTACGGCCCCTACGGCAAAGGCCTCGCCTTCCAGGAAGGCTACAAGACCGCCTGGGATCTCATGGTCGGGCGCTATCCCGACGTGCCCCGGGGCTCCTCGAACAAGTACCAGAACTGGGAAGTGGTCGATCCCGAGAAATGGGTTCCCGACGGTTATGCCTGCGTCCGCGTCGACAGCCGCGGCGCCGGCCGCACACAAGGCCTGATGGATCCGTTCCAGCCGCGCGAGACGCTCGATTTCTATCATGCGATCGAATGGGCGGCGGCGCAGCCCTGGTCCAGCGGCAAGATCGGCCTCAACGGCATTTCCTACTACGCCATCAACCAGTGGATGGTGGCGGGCTTGGAGCCGCCGAATCTCTCCGCGATCTGCATCTGGGAAGGCGCCGCCGACCATTACCGCGAGATGTCCCGCCATGGCGGGATTCTCTGCACCTTCGCCATCAACTGGTTCGACATGCAGGTGAAGACGGTGCAGCACGGCTATGGCGAGCGCGGGCCGCGCAACCCCGTCACCGGCGAGCTCGCCTGCGGTCCCGAAACCCTCTCCGATGCGCAGCTGGCAGGGAACCGCGTCGATCTCGGCGGCGACATGCGCCGCCACGTCCTCGATGACGAGTACTATCGCGGTCGTTCCGCGCAATGGGAAAAGATCACCGTGCCGATGCTCTCCGCCGGTAATTGGGGCGGGCAGGGGCTGCATCTCCGCGGCAACATCGAAGGCTTTTTCCGCGCTGCCTCGCCGCGCAAATGGCTCGAGATGCATGGCGGCGAGCACTGGACGTCGTTCTACACGGATTACGGCGTCGCGCTGCAAAAGCGCTTCTTCGGCCATTTCCTCCAGGGCGAGGATACCGGCTGGGAAAAGCAGCCGCCGCTGCAGCTCAACATCCGCCATCCCGGCGAGAAATTCGTCCTCCGCCATGAGAACGAATGGCCGCTGGCGCGGACGCACTGGACCCGGCTCTATCTCGATCCCGGCGATCGCAGCCTCGGCCGCGCCCGCTTCGAGAGCCGATCCACCATCGCCTTCGAGGCGATGGGCGAGGGCGTCACCTTCCTGACCCCGCCGCTCGAGGCCGAGACCGAGATCACCGGGCCGGTCGCGGCAAAGCTCTGGGTTTCCTCCTCGACGACCGACGCCGATCTCTTCCTGGTGCTGCGCGTCTTCGCGCCCGATGGCGAGGAAGTCGTCTTCCAGGGCGCGCTCGACCCGCATACGCCGGTGGCGCAGGGCTGGCTGCGCGCCTCGCAGCGCAAGCTCGACCCGGAGCTGAGCCTGCCCCATCGCCCTTACCACCCGCACGACGAATCCCAACCGCTCACCCCCGGCGCGATGGTCGAGCTCGACATCGAGATCTGGCCGACCTCAATCGTCGTTCCGAAGGGCTATCGCCTCGCGCTGTCGGTGCTGGGGCGCGACTACGAGCATGAGGGCCCCGCGGCGCAGCTCTCCAACATGAAACATCCGATGCGCGGCTGCGGGCCTTTCGTCCACAACGATCCCGCCGATCGCCCGCCGGCCATCTTCGCCGGCACCACCACCCTCCATTTCGGCCCCGACCGCCAGCCCTACCTGCTCCTGCCGGTCGTTCCGCCGAAGTAGGCTGCACATCAAGCCTGCGCCCTTCGACGGGCTCAGGGTGAGGAAGACCGGGCGCGGCCTTCCTCGTCCTGAGCTTGTCGAAGGACGCACGGCGGACTTGCAGCACCCATCCCCCGTGACCTCCGCCACCCGCCGGTCTATACCGGTGCGTGGCTTTCTCCGGCACCACGCCTTCCTCCGCTACCGTCGCGCTGCCGCCGGCGCCGGCGCTGGTTGCCGGCGTCCGACAAGCGGCTTGGCTTTCGCCCGAAGGCGAGATCGAGCGCCTTTCTTTCGCCGAGGCGGCGCGGCGCGCGCGTGAGGCGGCGCCCTTCCTCTGCCATGCTCGCGCCACCGCGCGGCGCATGGGCGTGCTGCCGTTCCCCGCGCTCGACCTGCTCGAGCTGCATGCCTTCGTCCGTCCCGCGCGCTTCTGCCTGCCGACGCCGCGCGGCCTCGCCGCGGCGCTGCGCCTGCCGCCGCCCGGCCATGATCCCGCCGACGAGGCGCTGTCG
>DASQSR010000562.1:0-2947 GCA_035642295.1 Allostellaceae bacterium
CGGTCGAGTCTGAGGCGCCAGAGATCGCGCGACAGCGCCAGACGCCGCGCCTCGGCCTCGCTGTCGGCGCAGAGCACGAAGACGCCGATGCTGCCCACCGGCGCCGCAAGCCAGGGCGACGGCCGGAAGAGCTCGCGATAAGCTCCCATCACCGCCGGCCCCCCCTGGTCGGTAATGAAATGCGCAAAGGAGAAGGCGCAGCCGAAATGGGCGGCATAAGCGGCGCTCTGATCGCTGGAGCCGAGAAGCCACAGCTCCGGCGCGCTCGGCCCCTCTGGCTGGGCGCTGATTGCGGCAAAGGGATGCCCGTCCGGCATGGCGCCGCGCAGGAAGCCGAGGAGATCGGCGATCTGACCGGGGAAATGCTCGATGCCGAGCGCGCCCGGCCCATGCTGCAGCGCGCGGGCGGTGAGATAATCGCTCCCTGGAGCGCGGCCGATGCCGAGATCGATTCGGCCGGGATAAAGCGCCTCCAGCATGCGGAAGGTCTCGGCCACCTTGAGCGAGCTGTAGTGGCTCAGCATGACGCCGCCGCTGCCGATGCGCATCGCCGTGGTGGCGGCAGCAAGGCGGGCGACCAGAATCTCGGGGGCGGTTCCGGCGAGCCCGCCGGAGGAATGGTGCTCGGCGACCCAGTAGCGGTGATAGCCCAGGCGCTCGGCGGCGCGGGCGAGCTCGACGGTCTCGGCGATCGCCTGCACCGGACTGCCGCCCGCTCTGATCGGCGACTGGTCGAGGACGCTGAGCGTGATCTCGGGCGGCATCGGTGGTGGGGCCTAACCAATTCGACTCCGCGACGCCCCACCCCACCCACCCGCTTACGCGGGTCCCCCTCTCCGCCCCCAAGGGGCGGAGAGGGTCAGGGTGAGGTGGGGTCAGTCACAGACTTGCAGTGTGGTACTAGACCGAGAAGAGCCGCGCAACGCCTGGCCGATGCTCACCAGTCGAGGGTGAGGCGGCCGTCGCGGATGCTGTAGCCGTTCAGCCGGTTCAGGAAACTGAGGCCGAGCAGCGACACGGCCATGGGCTGCTCCATCACCACCGCCGGCACGTCCTCGACCTCGAGCTGGCCGAGGCGGAGGCTGCGCAGCCGTAGCGGCGCCGCCCGCGCCTCTCCGTTGGCCGTGTTCATCACGGCGGAAAAGCGCAGCTCCCCCGGCGCAAGCCCGACGGCCTCTGCATCGGCCGGCGACAAGGCGACGACGCTGGCCCCGGTGTCGACGAGAAAGCGCACCGGCGTGCCGTTGACGGAAGCATCGACGTAGAAATGCCCGAGGCGATCGGCGCGGTAGACGAGCTGGTTGGGTGGGGCCACGGGTTGCGCCGGCGCATCGGTGCGGAGCACCTCGAGGCGCTGGGGCTCCTCCTGCCGCAGCAGCAGACCCAAGGCAAGCGCGCCCAGGGCCGAGACCGCCAGCATGGCCAAAGCGAGGCGGAGCGTCTCGCCGCCGCGCCGCGGCCGCTTCATGTGGGTGGCGGGTTGTTGGGGAAGCAGGCGGTTGCCGTGACGTTTTGGCCGCCGGCGGGCATCAGCACGATCTTCGGCACGACCGAAACAAATTTGACGGTGAGAGACACTTCGGAAAATCCCGTCTCGCCGCCGCAACTGGCGTTCTGGTTCAGCGTGATGCCCTTGCTTGGTACCGTGACGCCCCAGCCGCTCGCCACCTTCTGGATGTAGCTCGTCGTGCTCGCGCTGCTGAAGCTGCCGCCCGAACCACAGGACTGGTTCACTATGCCCATGCAGCGCGCGCCGGCGATCGCTGTCTGCTGCAGCGCCTCTATCGTCCACAGCAGGCGGCCATACTCGATGATGCCGAACATGAGCATGAGCAGCGGCATCAGCACCAGCGCGAACTCGACGGCGCTGCCGCCGCTCCGGTCGCTTCGGAACGAGGCGGGCGCGCGGACCCTCATTGCGTTTCCACCGCGGCGGACTGGATGAGGGCGCCCTTGGGGACGAAGCCGAAGTGCGGGAAGAAGGAGGTGACCGTGCGCTGCGCCGTGATGGTCACGAACTGGCCGGCCGTGCCGCCCCCCGAGCAGGCGGTGCCCTGGGCGAGGGAGCCGCCCCAGCTCCAGTTCGCCGGCGTCCCCGTCAGGCAGTAATAGTTGTCGGCGTTGGTAGCAGTGCCGCCTGAGGACGTGCTGCCGCCGCTGATGCTCGCGCTGGGACCGTTGTTCACGACCACGGTGACATTCGCCCAACCGCTGCCATTGGCATTGGCGACGGTCGTCGCAATCGAGGTGGCAAGGGTCGACGCTGACGTGGAGTTGACGCTGGCGCCGCTGATCGCGGCGACCTGCGCGCCGGCGGACACCGCAGAGTCGAGCTCGAACTCGGTGTAGAGGGCATTGCCGAGATCGATCGTGCCGGCGAGGAGGATGAGGAAGACCATCGCGAAGAGGGCAAATTCGATCGCCGCGACGCCGTCGACATTGGCGGCGAAGGCCCCGAGCCGCCGTTGGCGCATGCGAGCCGTCATGGACACGCTCCTCCGGGTCATTGCACCAGGGCGACGTTGACGCCGGTGTTGACGCCTGCGATGCCGGTGCAGGTGGTGCCCGACGACCCGCCCTGCGTCACGTCAATTGCCGAGCCGATCAGCGTCAGGCACTGCCCCGTACTGCCTTGGGCGTTTTGGAGTTTGCCGGCCCCGCTCAGCGACACCACGCCGTTCGGGAAGTAGAAGGCGCCGGAAACGGTGGCAGCGGCGCCTCCGGCAAAGGTCGCCCCCGCCGTGTTCGTCGTCGGGGTCGGACCGATCACGGCAAGGTCTTCCGTGTTGCCCGAGCTCGGTGCGGTGATGCTGACACTGTTGTAGCCGTTCGCGACGCAAAAGGCGGTGTTCGCAGTGCCGGCGCAGTTCACGGTGCTTTTGCCGCCGATGACGAAGGTGACGCCGTTCGCCTCGAGGCCCACCGACTGCCCGCCGCAGGTCACGTT
>DASQSR010000563.1:0-4662 GCA_035642295.1 Allostellaceae bacterium
TCGTGAACCGACCGCCGACGTCGCGACACCCCCCGCTTCCCTCTCCGCCCCATTGGGGGGGAGAGGGCAGGGTGAGGTGGGGCAGCCGCGACGACTTCCGCCTCTGCCACGCGGCTTTCCGGCGGGAGAGTGAGTCAATGACTCACCCGAAAAAAGGAGTCATCGTTGTACACCAGTGAATCACCTTATTCCCCCGGGGAACCCAAGGCGAACGCGCTCCGCGCGTTCGTCCGCGGCGGCGCCAGCGGTTGCTCTTGCAACCGCGAAAGCCGCACCCCTCCGGCTAGCCGCACCTCCCAACGCGAACGCGCTCCGCGCGTTCGCCCGCGTGTCCGCTGTCGGCTCCTCAACTGACCGTGCTGCTCAGCACCGGGCCAAACGTCTTGAAGCGCTCGCCGTCGAACCGTTCCATGCGCACCTGCGTGATCGCGTCGAACTGGGTCGGGCTGGTATTGACCATGATGCCGGGCTGCAGCATCGGCAGCTCGAATTGGTGCAGATTGGCCGCCTGCCGCATCACGTTTTCGCGGGTCAGATCATTGCCGCACTGCTTCAGGACCTGCACGATCGTGGCGCCGATCGACGGGCCGTAGACTGCCCCGTTGTCGCTCTTGTCGCCGCCTCGATAATACTTGTCCATGAAACCGATCCACCATTTGTAGCCGGCGTCGTTCTTCCAGCTCGGATCGGTGGGGTCCTTGAACGCGCTGTCGGTGATGATGCCTTTGCAGTTTTCAAGGCCCGCCGGCTTGAACGCCGCCCCGACCGACGCGGCGATACCGTCCGTTATGAACAGCGGCTTCCATTGGATCTCGGCCGCTTTCTTGATCGCCTGCGCCTCGAATCTTGGGATCGCGATGCAGACGAGCGTGTCGCAGCCCGCCCCCTGCATTTGCAAAATCTGCGAATCGACGGTCGGGTCTGTGGCTTCGTAGGTTGTCTTCACCTTGATCAGCGAGGCGGTCTTGGCGCCGAGCCCGTCGAGCAACCCGTCCACGTAGTCCTTGCCGTAATCGTCGTTCTGATAAAGCACGCCGATCTTGGCATCCGGCTTGTGCTTCAGGATGTAGCCGGCATAGATGCGGCCTTCGGCCCGATAGCTTGGGAAGAAGCCCATCGTCCAGCGGTGGCCCTTCGGGTCGTCCCATTTGGTTGCGCCGGTCACGGGGAACAATTGCGGCACCCGCTTCTCATTCATGTACTGCCAGATCGCGGTGTTGGTCGGCGTCCCGACGCTGCCGGCGACAATGAAGACGCCGTCGCTCTCGACCAGCTTGCGCGTCATCTCGACGGTCTTCGGCGGCGAGTAGCCGTCATCGTAGGAAATCCAGGTGATCTTGCGTCCGTTCACGCCGCCCTGGTCGTTGATCATCTCGAAGTAGTGGCCCATCGATATCGGGATTGGGCCGGCATTCGAGAGCGGCCCGCTATAGGGGCCGGTATTGCCGATCTTGATTTCGCTGTCGCTGACGCCAGGGCCGTAATTCTTAGCCGCTCGCGCGGGCCATGAAGCAAGCAGCGGGCTGCCGAGAGCAAACGCGACCGGAGCAGCCGCAAGGATCCTGCGACGCGTCAAGTCCTTCATGTTGACCTCCCTGTTGCGAAGCCTCCTGTTCAAATCATTGGGGGTCTTGCGTGCCCCCCGCGTTCGGGGTAGCGGACCCAGGATCGCTCCATTCGCGGTTTTCGGCAATTGCGTCTTTGCTCCAACAGGCGGCCTGCGTTGCCGGTGACAGAGCGGGGTGAGGCGTTCGCCGACAATGGGGACGAAGCTCAGCAACCGCAGCTCGGTAAGAAGGTGCGCGTCGCGCTTGAGCGTCTCGGATAAAGGAGTTCTGGAGCTGGCGAATAATTCACCCCTCCGCCTGGCCACCCGCCCGGTTGCGCCACTCCCCCTCCCCTCACCCACTGGTTAGCGAACCCTTAACCCCAACCGGCTAGCCTGCGCACGCAGCGCGGGGCGCCCGGCCCGCGAGGAGCAAAGGACGGGGGATGACGCGATCTCGGCAGAAGGAGAGAGGCCGCGCGGCCGAGGCGCCGCTGGCGGCGCCGCTCCTGCCGCCTTTCCGTGACAATCCGCTGCCGATGTGGCTCGCCGACCCGGCCACGGGGCGGCTCCTCGACGTCAACGAGGCCGCGCTGCGGCTTTACGGCTATGGCCGCGAGCAGTTCCTGGCGCTGACGGAAGCGGCGCTGACGGCGCCGACCGATGCCTCGATCCCCGGCATCGACGCGGCCCGGGTGCAGCGCCACCGCAAGGGCGACGGCAGCTTCATCGATGTGCGGCTCACCGTCCTGGACGTGCCGGCGGCGGGCCGGCCGGCGCGGCTTGTGGTGATCACCGACATCACCACCGAGGTCGATCTCCTGCGCGACGCGCTGGTGCGGGAGCGGCGCTTTCAGCGGCTCTGCGCGGTCGCATCCGACTGGTATTGGGAAGTCGACACCGCGCTGCGCATCACCTACGTCTCGCCCCATCTCGAGGCGGTGTCCGGCCTGACGATCGCCTCCATGCTCGGCCGCCGCATCGACGAGATCGCCGGCGCCGCGATCGACACCGCCTCGGCGGAGCGGGTCTATGCCGCCGTCGCCGCGCGCCAGCCCTTCCGCGACGCCCTCTATCGCACCCGCCCCTGGTCGGACGGCAAGCCGCGCGACGTCCGGACCAGCGCCGTGCCGATCTTCGATCGCCATGGCGCGTTCGGCGGCTATTTCGGCGTCTCCCGCGACATCACCCAGCAGCGCGAGGCCGAAAGCTCGCTGCGCGACAGCGAGCAGCGCTTCCGCGAGCTCTACGAGACCGGCTCCGACTATTTCTGGGAAATGGATACGGAGCTGCGCATCTCCTATCTCTCGCCGAACTACACCGAGATCTTCGGCGTCCCGGTCGCGGCGCGGCTCGGCCTGCGCCTGGTCGAATCCCCCGGCGTTTCCGTCGATACCGAGATGGCGCGCGCGTTCGTCGCCGCGATCGGCGACAAGAAGCCCTTCCGCGATCTCGTCTTCGCGCAACGGCTCGCCGACGGACGGCGCTACTGGGCCAAGGTCAGCGGCGTTCCGATGTACGATGACGCCGGCGCCTTCAAGGGATGGCGCGGCATCGGCACCGACATCACCGGGCATCGGCGCGCCGCCGAGGCGGCGCGTCTTGCCGAAGGGCGGCTCGAGGAAGCGGTCGCTCATGTGCGCCAGCCCTTCGCCCTCTACGACGCCGAGGATCGCCTCGTCGCCCTCAACACCGCCTTCGCCGATCTGCACCGCAATGCCGATTCCGGCAATTTCGTCTACAAGGGCATGTCGTTCCGCCGCATGGCGGCGTTCCGTCTGCGCTCCGGCTTCTATGCGCGGGGCGACGAGGACGAGCGCATCGATCTCGAGACGCTGCTCGCGCGGCACGCGAGCGATGGCGAGCACATCTATCATCTCGGCGACGAGCGCTGGATGCTGGTCGACCATCGCCTGCTGCCGGGCGGCGGCAGCCTCGATCTCTGGACCGACATCACCGCGGTGCGCCGCGGCAAGGACGCGGAAGCCGCCAACCGCGCCAAGTCGGAATTCCTCGCCCGCATGAGCCACGAGCTGCGCACGCCCCTCAACGCCGTCATCGGCTACAGCGAGATGCTGCTCGAGGACGCCATCGCCGAGGCGCGGGAGGAGCAGCAGATCGCCGATCTCCGCCGCATCAACAGCGCCGGCAAGCATCTGCTCTCGCTGGTCACCGATGTTCTCGACCTCTCCAAGATCGAGGCCGGCAAGATGGAGCTGGCGGTGCTTCCCTTCGCGCTCGACGGCTTCATCGACGAGGTGGTGGCGACCTGCCGCCCGCTGATCCTCGGCAACGGCAACCAGCTCGTCGTCGAGCGCGGCGAGCACCTCGGCACCGTTCTGGGCGACGCCACCAAGCTGCGCCAGGTGGTGCTCAACCTGCTGAGCAACGCCGCCAAGTTCACCAAGGGCGGCCGCATCACCTTGAGCATCGCGCGCGAGCCCGACGGCGCGGGCGGCGACCTCGTCGTCATCGCCGTCCGCGACACCGGCATCGGCATCAGCCAGGAGAACCTGCCGCGGCTGTTCCAGAACTTCAGCCAGATCGAGACGGCGGGGGCGAGCCGCCAGGGCGGCACCGGCCTTGGCCTGGCGCTGAGCCAGAAGCTGTGCCGCCTCATGGGCGGCGAGATCACGGTGGAGAGCGAGCCGGGCCGCGGCTCCTGCTTCCGGCTCACCATTCCCCAGGCGCTCGACCCCGCCGCGGTCGAGAC
This sequence comes from Allostellaceae bacterium, assembly GCA_035642295.1. Taxonomy (GTDB): domain Bacteria; phylum Pseudomonadota; class Alphaproteobacteria; order ATCC43930; family CGMCC-115725; genus DAHUYF01. The sequence goes on from DASQSR010000563.1 coordinate 4,260, forward strand.
CGCCGACATCGCCTGATCCGCCCCATGCGCCGCCCCGGGAGCACTACCGTTCGGTCGCCCGTTCCTCTATAAGTCATGCTCATGCAACAGGCTTCCCGCCCCCGCCCGATGGTGCTCTGCATCCTCGACGGCTGGGGCTGCCGGGGCGACGGCGCCGACAACGCCATCCGCGCGGCGGATACGCCCAACTGGCGCTGCTTCCTCGAGACGGCGCCCCATGCCCGGCTGGAGGCGAGCGAGCTCTACGTCGGGCTGCCCCAGGGGCAGATGGGGAATTCCGAGGTCGGCCACATGAACATCGGTGCCGGCCGGGTGGTGATGCAGGACCTGCCGCGCATCGATCAGGCAATCGCCGATGGCAGCCTCGCCCGGAGCCCGGCGCTCGCCGCGTTCATCGCCGCGC
>DASQSR010000564.1:0-7887 GCA_035642295.1 Allostellaceae bacterium
GACCAGTTCATCGCCTCGAGCAAGCTCTATGGCGGCTCGATCACCCAGTTCGGCCGCAGCTTCAAGAAATTCGGCTGGGACTGCGCTTTCGTCGACGCCGACGAGCCCGAGAACTTCCGCCGCGCCATTACGCCGCGCTCGAAGGCGATCTTCGTCGAGAGCCTCTCCAACCCGGCCGGCGTCGTCGTCGATCTCGAGCGCATCGCCGAGATCGCCCATGAGGCAGGGCTGCTCTTCATCGTCGACAACACCATGGCGTCGCCCTTTCTCTGCCGGCCGATGGCCTGGGGCGCCGACATCGTCGTCCATTCCACCACCAAGTTCCTGTCGGGGCACGGCAACGCCATGGGCGGCATCGTCGTCGACAGCGGTCGCTTCGATTGGGCGCAGAACGACAAGTTCAAATCGCTGACCGAGCCTGAGCCGGCTTATCACGGCCTGCGCTTCTACGAGACCTTCGGCGATTTGGCGCTCACGGTGCATGGCCATGCCGTAGGGCTGCGCGATCTCGGCGCGACGCTCGCGCCGCTCAACGCCTTCCTCACCATCACCGGGATCGAGACGCTGCCGCTGCGCATGGAGCGTCATGTCGCCAATGCGCAGGCGGTGGCCGAGCATCTGGCGCAGCACCCCGCGGTGTCCTGGGTCGCCTATACCGGGCTGCCGTCGAGCAAGTATCACGCCCTCGCGCGGAAATACCTGCCCAAGGGCGCCGGCTCGGTCTTCACCTTCGGCCTCAAGGGCGGCTACGACGCCGGCGTCGCGCTGGTCGAGGCGGTCGAGCTCTTCTCGCACCTCGCCAATGTCGGCGACACCCGCTCGCTCATCATCCATCCGGCTTCGACCACGCATCGCCAGCTCACCACCGAGCAGCAGATCGCCGCCGGCGCCGGGCCGGATGTGGTGCGCCTCTCGATCGGCCTCGAAAGCATCGCCGACATCATCGCCGATCTCGACCGCGGTTTGGCGAAGGCGATGCGCCGCTGAGGCGGGAGAATACCGGACGGGCGGCTCACCGCCTGCCGCAGCGAAGGGAGGATGCGACATGCCGGGAGATGCCAGCCAGTTCCTCGCGGCGCGGGATTTCCTGCTGCGCCACCGCGACGACTACGCCACCGCCTATCGCGACTTCCGCTGGCCGGCGCTCGAGCGCTTCAACTGGGCGCTCGACCATTTCGACGCGCTCGCGGCGGACAACCACCGCCCCGGTTTGTGGCTCGTCGACGAGGGCCGCGGCGAGACCAGGCTCAGCTTTGCCGCGCTCAAGGAGCAGAGCGACCGCGTCGCCAATCATCTGCGGGCGCTCGGCGTCCGCCGCGGCGACCGCATCCTGCTCATGCTCGGCAATGTCGTGCCGCTCTGGGAATGCATGCTGGCCGCGATGAAGCTCGGCGCCGTCATCGTCCCGGCGACGACACTGCTCACCCACAACGACCTCGCCGACCGCTTCGCCCGCGGCCGCGTGCGCCACGTCGTCACCGCCGCCGAGCATGCCGCGAAATTCGCCGAGCTCCCGGGCGATTACACCCGCATCGCCGTGGCCGGCGACGCGCCGGGCTGGCGGCGCTACGAAGACGCCTACAACGCGCCCGCCGCTTTCGCCGCCGACGGCGAGACCCGGGCGAGCGATCCGCTTCTCCTCTATTTCACCTCGGGCACCACGGCGAAGCCGAAGCTGGTGCTGCACAGTCATCAAAGCTATCCCGTCGGCCATCTCTCGACCATGTACTGGCTCGGGATCGGGCCCGGCGACATCCATCTCAACATCTCGTCGCCGGGCTGGGCGAAGCATGCCTGGAGCTGCTTCTTCGCGCCGTGGAATGCCGGCGCCACCATCTTCATGGTCAACCAGCCGCGCTTCAGCGCGAAGGGACTGCTCGACATCATCGAGCGCGCCGGCGTCACCACCTTCTGCGCGCCGCCCACGGTGTGGCGCATGCTGATCCAGGAAGATCTCGGCCGCTGGAAGATGCAGTTCCGGCAGCTCATCGGCGCCGGCGAGCCGCTCAATCCCGAAGTCATCGAGCGCGTCAAGGCCGCCTGGGGTCTTACCATCCGCGACGGCTATGGCCAGACCGAGACGACGGCGCAGATCGGCAACACGCCCGGGCAGACGGTGAAGCCGGGCGCCATGGGGAGGCCCCTGCCCGGCTATCGCGTGACGCTGCTCGATGCCGAGGGCAACGAGGCCGAGGAAGGCGAGATCTGCCTCCGCCTCGACCCGCGCCCGCTCGGCCTCATGCAGGGCTACCAGGCGGATGACGGCGCCATCTTGCCGCTCGGCGGCCCCGTCTACCGCACCGGCGACGTGGCGATGCGCGACGGCGACGGCTACTTCACTTATGTCGGGCGCGCCGACGACGTCTTCAAAGCCTCCGATTACCGCATCAGTCCGTTCGAGCTCGAAAGCGCGCTCATCGAGCACTCCGCCGTCGCCGAAGCGGCGGTGGTGCCCTCGCCCGATCCGCTGCGGCTCGCCGTGCCCAAAGCCTTCGTCGCGCTTGTCCCCGGCGCCGCACCGGACCGTGCCACGGCACTGGCGATCTTCCGCCATGTCCGCGACAGCCTTTCCCCCTTCAAGCGCGTGCGGCGGCTCGAATTCGCCGAGCTGCCCAAGACCATCTCCGGCAAGATCCGCCGCGTCGAGCTGCGCCGCGGCGAAGCCGCAGCGCGCCAGCACGATCGCCGCGGCCCCGCCGAATTCTGGGAAGAGGATTTTCCGGAGTTGAAATGAGGCTGCGGGGCGACCCGTGCGGCTGCTTATGCCGCGTCGTACTTCGCCACCTCGACCAGGTTCCCGTCCGGGTCACGGAAATAGACGCTGGTCATCCGGCCGAGCGCGCCGTAGCGCGGCACCGGGCCGAGCTCGACGGCGACGCCGCATTCCTCGAGATGGGCCATCACCGCCTCGATCGGCTGCTCGGTGATGAGGCAGAAATCGCCGGCGCCGACGGTGGGATGCGTCGCTTTGGGCTCGAACTCCTTGCCGGCGACGTGGAGGTTGATCTTTTGGCGGCCGAAGGCGACGGCCGTCGGCCCGAGCCCGCCCGGCGGCGGCACGATGCGCGCGCCGAGCACCAGCTCATAGAAGTGCAAGGCGGCGTCGAGATCGCGCACCGTCAGCACGAAATGGTCGATGCGATCGATGCTGATGGTCATTCGGCCGGCGCGGGTTCGGGTTGGCCAAGGCTCTCGCCTTCGCGGGGCAGGAACAGGCCGGCGGCGACGATCACCGATGCCAGCGCGCCGAGCACGAGGAAGAGCCAGGCGAAATCATGCGTGCGATCGTAGATGAAGGCGACCAGCGGCACGCCGAGCGACGCGACGCCCAGCGACAGCACGAATTTGGCGCCGAAGGCCGTGGCGCGCCAGCGCCCCGGCGTGTAGCGGACGAGCAGCGCGTTCTCGGTCGGCGTCACCAGCGACATCAGCGAGAAGATCACCATGGTGGCGCCGAAGAGCGGCAGGTCGAAGAGCCTCACGGTCATCAGGAAGGTCGGCACGGCGAGCGCCCAGCTGGCGACATAGACCCATTTCAGCGAATAGCGGTCGGCGAGCCAGCCGCCGAGGAGCGGCAAAATCATGCCTTCGGCGAAGACGAGGCTGGCGAAGCCGCCGGCGCCAAGCGTGCTGCCATGGGTGAGGCCGGCCAGCCGCTCCTCGAAGAGCTTGGGCAGTGCCACGGTCATCGACTGATAGATGACGCCGGCAGCGAGCATGGTGACGGACAGCGCGAAGAAGGCGCGCCAGACTTCGGCACGCCCGGGCTCGGGCTGCGGCCTGAGATCGGTCTTCGCCGCGACCACATGGCCGCCGCGCACCAATACCGCCAGCGCCAGCCCCATCGTCAGCGCCAGCGCGCCAGGCAGCAGGAACGCTGCGCGCCAATCGATCCACTGCGTCAGCGCGCCCGCCGTGGCCGGCGCGATGCCGACGCCAATACTGCCGAAAAGTCCGTTCCAGCCGAGGACGCGGCCGCGGTTCTCGGCGTTGCGCACCAGCCAGGCGGTGCCGACCGGGTGGTAGATCGAGCCGAAAAGGCCGATGAGCCCGAGGCCGAGGCCAAGGCCGAGCGGTCCCGTGGCGCAGCCGGTGGCCATCGCCGCCAGCCCGCTGCCGATATAGAACAGCACCATCATCGCCTCGGCGCTCCAGCGGTCGCCGAGGAGCCCGGCCGGCAATGCGCCCGCGCCGTAGAGCACGGTGCCGGGTAGCGACAGCAGCATCAGCTCGCCATAGCTGAGGTGAAAGCGCTTCCCCAGCGCCAGCACCACTGTCGGGTAGAGCAGCATCAGGCAATGCGAGGTCGCGTGCCCGGCATTGGCGAAGACGACGGCAAGGCGCGCCGATCTCCTGTTCATCGGGCACTCCGCACAGTGTTGCCAAGCAAGGCTGCCATGTCAGCCGCCATCGAGCAACCCGTCGGTCTCGCCCGCAGGGCTCCCCTTTGTCTCCTGCACCACCCAGTCGAGAAAGGGCTGGTGGCCGCCGATGACCGGCAGCGCTTCGATGCAGGGACAGGCGTAGGAATGCAGCGACTTGACGCGCTGTACCAGAGGCTCGAGCAGCGCTTCGCTGGTCTTGAGCACGAGCACCGCCTCCTCGCTCTCCTGCACCCGCCCCTCCCACCAATAGACCGAGCGCATTCCGGACAGGACATTGGCGCAGGCGGCCAGCCGCGCTTCGACCACGGCGCGGCCGATGCGAAGCGCCTCGTCGGCATTGCCGGCCGTCGCATAGACGAACATCACCGCCATTATCGCCTCCACGCTACTTAAGGCTTGGCCTTCGCTCCGGGCGCGCTTACCATTGCGTCGCCTCGCCGTCGAGGGAGGGAGCCTCAGATGAGCGAAATCCGCGTGACCCGCAAGCCGGTGCCGAGCCCGGTGCAACGCGCCTGGCTCCGCCGCGGCCTCGACCAGCCCGGCGGCAAGCTGCCGCTCTTCGACCGCGAAGGCCAGCAAATCGATCCGCGAACCATCCAGGCCTGCATCGAGCAGGGCTGGGCCAAGCCTTGGTTCGCCAATCCGATCAAGCCCGACTGGCTCGTCTGCAAGCTTACCGAGGCTGGCCGCAAGGCGGCCATAGGGCGGGCCGCGCGGGCAACGGTGGCTGCGGCCATCGTTGAATTCGACCGAGCAAGGGTCTGATTCAGAAACAGATTAGCGCCTAATGCAGCTTCACCTCGGGCTCCGCGCCGCGGGACAGCCGGCGCACCAGTGAGGCGCGGAAGGTCCGGCCGCCGCCATGCAGCGCGTATTCATGCAGCTTGTAGAGCGAGCGATAGGCGAGACGGGCAAGGTAGCCCTCGATGAAGAGGTCCTTGCCTACCAGGAAGCCCATGAGGTTGCCAATCGCGCCGTGGCGGCCGAGCGACACCAGCGAACCGAAATCGCGATAGCGATAGGGCTCGAGCGGGGCGCCCGCAAGCCGGCGTCGGAGCTGCTCGACCATATGCGCCGCCTCCTGATGCGCCGCCTGAGCGCGCGGCGGCACGCTGCCCTGCCCCTCGCCTCTGGGGCAGGAGGCGCAGTCGCCGATGGCAAAGATGTCGGGATCGCGCGTCGTCTGCAGCGTCGGCAACACCACCAGCTGGTTCTGGCGGTTGACCTCGAGCCCGTCGAGGTCGCTTAGCACCTCGGGCGCCTTGACGCCGGCGCACCACACGACGAGCTCCGTCGGGATGAACTCGCCCGCGCCGAGAAGGACGCCGTCGGCGCGCACCTCCTTCACCGGCGCGCCGGTCCGGAACTCGACGCCGAGGCGCCCGAGCAGCGCCGCGGTCGCCTCGGCGATGCGCTCCGGCAAGGCAGGCAGGATGCGCGGCGCGGCCTCGATGAGGATGATGCGAATGTCCTTCTCGGGATCGACGCGGTCGAGCCCAAAGGCGACGACCTGGCGGGCGGTGCGGTGAAGCTCGGCGGCGAGCTCGGTTCCGGTGGCGCCGGCGCCGATCACCGCGATATGGAGCTGGCCCGGCCGCACCGGTTCCGCCTGGGCATCGGCGCGGATGCAGGCATTGACCAGCCGGCGGTTGAAGCGGACCGCCTGCTCGGGCGTATCGAGCGGCACGGCGAAACGGGCGGCGCCGGGCGTGCCGAAATCATTGGTAACGCCGCCGATGGCGATGACGAGGACATCATAGTGCAGCGCCCGGGCCGGCGTGATCTCCCGCCCCTCCTCGTCGAAGGTCGGCGCGAGACGTACTTCCTTGCGCCGGCGGTCGAGGCCGATCATCTCTCCCAGACGATATTGAAAGTGATGCCAATGTGCCTGCGCCAGATAATTGAGCTCGTGCTCGGCCGGATCCATGCTGCCGGCGGCAACCGCGTGGAGCAGCGGCTTCCAGAGATGAGTGCGCGCACGCTCGACCAGGGTAACGCTCGCCCTGCCCTGCTTGCCGAGCGTATCGCCCAACCGCGTCACCAGCTCGAGGCCGGCGGCGCCGCCACCCACCACGACGATTTGCGGGAGACCACGATCCATGCGGGCCACCTCGCCACAGTTGCGTTCATTCTACCGAAAATGAGGGGGACCTCGCCATGGTAGAGCTGCTCGCGACCGCCGGCTGCGCAAAAATGGGCGAAAGGTCCTGCCGCTCAATGCGGTTCTGCTGCTGCAAACCTTCAGCGTCGCGCCGCGGTTCCTGAGCAGCTAGAACGTTCGACGCGGCTCCGCGAGGGATTAGGCACGAAACACCAGTCTTTTGGTTCAGGTTCCAACGCTGATTCACAGTCAGCCTGAATCCGGCTGGCGAGCGGAGTGTGAATCCTGTATGGTGATCGCCTTATAACCAAAGGCGCAGAGCTTTAGCGACCCGTCGGTAACGGCGGCCTGTTGCGCTTGCAGCGAGCCAGAATCCGTGACGCGCGATCGGCACCGCGCGTTGTTGCGGAGGATCCTCAATGGATCTGTTGGCCCACACCCGTCATGAAGGCGCGCTCTGGTCCTGTGCTGGAGCCCCGAGAGAACGCCCATGAGCCTGCGTCGTCTCGGCGAGAGGGGCGGCGACGGCATTTTCACATCGGTCTGGCCGAGGTCTTGCGCTCGCTCCCCGCGGAGCGATCGGAAGAAAAGGCCATAATGATGGATCTTGCGCAGGGACCCACCCATGGCGGATTGAGGCGCAGCGCCGCGTACTGGAGTCAGGAATTTCAGAGGCTCCACTCGCCGATCCTGTGTTACGGCTTTGCCGGTATTTCGGTCGTGTTCGCGGTGGGGGCGGCCTTCGCCTTCCAATACTACCAGTTCCGCGACGTGGAAATGCCGCTTCTCACCGTGGCCATCGCCCTCACCACCTGGTATGCGGGAACCGGGCCTTCGGTGCTGGCCGTCCTGATGTCCGCGGCCTGCTTCGACTATTTCTTCACGGAGCCGCTGTACTCCTTCGCCGTTTCCCCTCGAAGTCTGCCGTATTTCCTCATTTTTGCCGCATGGGCGGCGATCGTCGCCTCATTCAGTGCTGTTCGGCGCCGGATCGAGGAGGGACTTCGCCAAGCCCGCGATCACCTGCAGCGCGAGGTGGAACAGCGCAAGCAGCGCGAGGACGACGTCAGCAAACTCAATCAGGAACTTGCCAGGCGCGCCGTGGAACTCGAGGCGACAAACCGGGAATTGGAATCCTTCGCCTATTCCGTCTCGCACGACCTCCGCGCGCCGCTGCGCCACGCGGTCTGGTTCCCGGCGCTGCTGCAGAACCACGCGTCGTCTTCGCTCGACGAGAATAGCCGCCGCTACCTGAAGACGATTATCGGGTCCGCGCAAAGAATGGGAAACCTGGTCGACGATCTGCTGTCCTTCTCCAGGATCGGGCGGGCCGAGACCAAAAACAGCGCGGTGGATCTGGATCAGCTCGTCAAGGAGGTCGTGGCGGAGATCGCGCAGGAG
>DASQSR010000565.1:0-8528 GCA_035642295.1 Allostellaceae bacterium
CTCAAGGACAACATCAACACGATGATCGACAACCTCCGTCTGACGACGGAGCGCAACACCGAGCAGGACTGGCTCAAGACCAACCTGGCGCGCTTCACCAACATGCTGCAGGGCCAGCGCGACCTCGCCACCGTCGGCCGCATGCTGCTGTCGGAGCTGTCGCCGCTGGTCAACGCCCAGAACGGCGTCATCTATCTCGTCCATGCCGACGAGATGCCGAACCTCAGACTGCTCTCCGCCTTCGCCGACGGCGACAACGACAGCAGCGGCCATCTCGACCGGCTGCAGATAGGCGAAGGCCTCATCGGCCAATGCGCCGCCGACGGCAGGCGCATGCTGATCGCCGAGGTGCCGCATAATGTCGTGCCGATCCGCTCCGGCCTCTTCAAGGTAGTGCCGGCCAATGTCATCGTCCTGCCGGTGTTGTTCGAGGGCCAGGTCAAGGCGGTGATCGAGCTCGCCTCGGTCGGCAGCTTCACCGATCTCCAGGTCGCCTTCCTCGACCAGCTCACCGCCGGCATCGGCATCGTCCTCAACAGCATCGAGGCGACGATGCAGACCGAGGGCCTGCTGAAGCAGTCGCAGCAGCTCGCCACGGAGTTGCAGAGCCAGCAGCGCGAGCTGCAGCAGACCAACGAGCAGCTCGAGCAGAAGGCGCAGCAGCTCGCCGAGCGCAACGTCGAGGTCGAGCGCAAGAACCAGGAGATCGAGCAGGCGCGGCGCGCGCTCGAGGAGAAGGCGACCGAGCTGGCGCAGACCTCGAAGTACAAGTCCGAGTTCCTCGCCAACATGTCGCACGAGCTCAGGACGCCGCTCAACAGCATCCTCATCCTCGGCCAGCAGCTGGTCGAGAATCCCGACGGCAACTTGACGCCCAAGCAGGTCGAATGGGCGCGCACCATCCACGGCGCCGGCACCGACCTCCTGAACCTCATCAGCGACATCCTCGATCTCTCCAAGATCGAGTCCGGCACCGTCTCGGTCGACGCCGAGGAGGTGTTCTTCACCAACCTCCAGGACGTGGTGGTGCGGCCCTTCCGCCACGAGGCGGAGAGCCGGCATCTCTCCTTCGATGTCCATATCGACGCGAACCTGCGCAGCATGATCACCGACTCCAAGCGGCTGCAGCAGGTGCTGAAGAACCTCCTGTCGAACGCCTTCAAGTTCACCGAGCAAGGCGGCGTGCGCCTGTCGATCACCACCGCGGCCGGCGGCTGGACGCCGGAACACCCGACCTTGCGCCACGCGCCTTCGGTCGTCGCCTTCGAGGTTTCGGACACCGGCATCGGCATCCCGCCGGAGAAGCAGAAGATCATCTTCGAGGCGTTCCAGCAGGCCGACGCCAGCACCAGCCGCAAATACGGCGGCACCGGCCTCGGCCTTGCCATCAGCCGCGAGCTGGCGAACTTGCTCGGCGGCGAGATCCAGCTACGCAGCACGCCGGGCATGGGCAGCACCTTCACCCTCTACCTGCCGCAGAAATACGTCGGCCCCGCCGCGGCGCAGCGCAGCGTGCCGGCGCCGACCGCGGCGCCGGCGCATGGCGACGCCCTCGTCGGCGTCCGTCTTGCCGAGCTGCCGGTCGAGCAGGTGCCCGACGACCGCGCCGCGCTCGAGCCCGGCGACCCGGTGCTGCTCATCGTCGAGGACGACCCGCACTATGCGCGCGTCGTGCTCGACCTCGCGCATGAGGCGGGCCTCAAGGCGCTGGTGGCGACGCGCGGCGCCGAAGCGCTGGCGCTGGCGCGCGAGTACCAGCCGAGCGCCGTCTCGCTCGACGTCTTCCTGCCCGACATGCTCGGCTGGACGGTGCTGAGCCAGCTGAAGCAGAACCCGGCGACGCGGCACATCCCGGTACAGATCCTGACCCTCGACGAGGACCGCCAGCACGGCCTCTCCCGCGGCGCCTTCTCCTTCATCACCAAGCCCACCACCACAGAGGGGCTGGAAGGCGCGCTGGACAAGATCAAGCAGTACACCCAGCCCCGCCGCAAGCGGCTCCTCGTCGTCGAGGACAATCTCGCCGAGCGGCTCAGCATCACCGAGCTGCTCGGCCATGACGACATCGACATCGTTTCGGTCGAGACCGGGCGCGCGGCGCTCGACCGGCTGCGCGTCGAGCCGATCGACTGCGTCGTGCTCGACCTCAGGCTGCCCGACATGTCGGGGTTCGATCTGCTCGAGGTGGTCCGCGACGACCCCGAGCTTTGCGATGTCCCCGTCGTCGTCTTCACCGGGCGCGAGCTGTCGCCGGAGGAGGATGCGCAGCTCCACACCATGGCGCGCAGCGTCGTGGTCAAGGGCGTCGAGTCGCCCGAGCGGCTTCTCGACGAGACCGCCCTCTTCCTGCACCGCATCGTCTCCGACCTGCCGCCGGAGAAGCAGGCGATGCTGGAGCGGCTGCACAGCTCCGACGAGGATCTGGTCGGCCGCACCGTGCTGCTGGTCGACGACGACGCCCGCAACATCTTCGCGCTCTCGAGCGTGCTCGAGCGACGCGGCATGCACGTGCTCTCCGCGACCACCGGCAAGGAGGCGATCGGACTGCTCGAGAAGAGCGCCGACGTCGCCATCGTGCTCATGGACATCATGATGCCCGAGATGGACGGCTACGAGACGATCCGGGTCATCCGCGCCAAGGGCACCTTCGGCCGCCTGCCGATCATCGCGCTGACCGCCAAGGCGATGAAGGGCGACCGCGAGAAATGCCTGGAGGCCGGCGCTTCGGACTACCTCGCCAAGCCGGTCAACACCGAGCAGCTGCTGTCGGCGCTGCGCATGTGGCTGCACCGCTGAGGAAGGCCGCCGGATGCGCGTCAACGAGCCGGTCAACATCCTGTTGGTCGACGACCAACCCGCGAAGCTCATCACCTATGAGGCGATCCTGCGCGAGCTGGGCGAGAACCTCATCATGGCCGGGTCGGGCCGCGAGGCGCTCGAGCATCTCCTGAAGAAGGACATCGCCGTCGTCCTCATCGACGTCATCATGCCCGATCTCGACGGCTTCGAGCTGGCGGCGCTGATCCGCGGCCATCCGCGCTTCCAGACGACGGCGATGATTTTCGTCTCGGCCATCGCCCTGACCGATCTCGACCGGCTCAAGGGCTACGAGTACGGCGCCGTCGACTATGTGCCGGTGCCGGTGGTGCCGGAGCTGCTGCGCGCCAAGGTCAAGGTGTTCGCCGAGCTCTATCGCAAGACGCGGCAGCTCGAGCTGCTCAACGCCGAGCTCGAAAGCCGGGTCGAGCAGCGCACCGGCGAGCTGGCCCAGGCCAATGCCGACCTCGAGCGGCGTGTCGAGGAGCGCACCCGCGAGCGCGAGATGGCGCTGGCGCAGGTGCACGAGATGCAGAAGATGGAGAGCCTCGGCCAGCTCACCGGCGGCGTCGCCCACGACTTCAACAACGTGCTCATGGCGGTGCTGGGCAATCTCGATCTCATCGCACAGAACCTCGCCGACGCGGCGACGGTGAAGCGCCTCGTCGACGGCGCCATCCAGGCGGCCGAGCGCGGCGCCACCCTGACGCGCCGCATGCTCGCCTTCGCCCGCCGCCAGGAGCTGCGGCCCGAAGCGGTCGATGTCGTGCGCCACATCAACGGCATGGTCGAGATGCTGCGCCGCTCGATCGGGCCGACGATCGAGATCCGGGTCGAGTTCGAGGAGAAGCTGTCGCTCATCCGCGTCGACCCCAACCAGCTCGAGCTCGCCATCCTCAACCTGGCGCTCAACGCCCGCGACGCGATGCCCGATGGCGGCAGGCTCGCCATCACTGCCCGGCGCCAGACCGTGGCGGCAAACGAGATCGCCAATCTCGAGCCCGGCGATTATGTCTGCCTCGGCGTCAACGACTCCGGCCTCGGCATGGACGAGACGACGCTGAAGCGCGCGCCCGAGCCCTTCTTCACCACCAAGGGCGTCGGCAAGGGCACGGGGCTTGGGCTTTCCATGGTCTACGGTCTCGCGGCGCAATCGGGCGGCGGTGCGCGCCTCGCGAGCAATCCCGGCGTCGGCACCACCATCGAGCTGTGGTTTCCGGTGGCGTCGGCCGGCGAGACGCGTGCGCTGCGCGAGCCGCCGCCGGTCAGCATCGAGCCGACGCCATCCTGCACCGTGCTGTTCGTCGACGACGATCCCGCCGTGTCGAACTCGACGGTGGCGATGCTGGAGCAGCTCGGTCACCGCGTGCTGGCGGCGCCCTCGGGCGCGCTGGCGCTCGACGTGTTCCGCCTCGAGCCGAAGATCGACCTCGTCATCACCGACCATGCGATGCCGGGCATGAACGGCATGGAGCTCGCTCAACGCCTGCGCGAGCTGCGGCCCGGTCTGCCGATCATTCTCGCCACCGGCTATGCCGATGTGCCGGCGAGCCGCGATGTGGCGATCCCGCGGATCGACAAGCCCTACCGGCTGGAGCGGCTGGCGGCACTGATCGCGGCCGTGATGGGGACGGCGCCGCGGGCGGGCGGCGGCGGCGAGGTCAAGCTCGGCCGCGCGGCACTGGCGTAAGGCGAACGCGCTAAGAGCCGCGGACTGCTCAGCGAGAGCGAACAGTCCTTTCGCCGGACGACCGATTATCTTCCGGGAGGTGAGACTCATTTATCCCCACGCCGAGCGGTGGAGCGCGCAGCGACACCGCTCCGAACCGTGAGGGGTAAGTCATGTCCAACCTTGTTCCGCTTCGAACCGCCGCCTCTCGCCTCGCTGTGGCGCTGGCGCTGGCGGTTCCGCTCGCTCCCGCCGCGTTCGCGCAGGAGAGTGCGGCGCAGCAGCAGATGTATCATCCCGGCCAGTACGACGCCTTCGGCGCGCAGGACGATCTCTCGATCGCCGCGGCGCGCTCGGCCAATCCGGCGCCGGTGACCGCCGAGCAGCGCCAGAACCTGCAGAGCGAATACCGCGCGGGCGAGGAGAACGCCTTCACGCCTGGCGTCACCTCGGCGCAGCCGGGCAGTTCGGCGGTTGCTTCGACCGTGCCGATGGCCACGGCGCCGCGCGACGTCGTCGGCGACCATGGCCCGCAAGACGCTCTCGCCAACGAGATCTATCAGCCGGGCAGCCGCCCGCCGGGCTGGTAACCGCGACGGGGGCCAGAGCCCCCTTTGGATTGCGAAAGAGCCGGCGCGAGGTCAGCGACCTTGCGCCGGTTTCGCTTACTCCTTCGCGTGATGCGGGTTGGCCGGCGCGGTCGAGAGCGGCTTTGCCACGGTCGGGCCGTCATGCTCGACGCCGCCGGTCATCATGATGATCTCGATCTTGCGCTTCACCGCCGCCTGGAACTCCTCGTCGGCGCCGAGCGAGCGCGCCTTGGCGGCATAGTTCCGCGCCTCGCCGACCAGGCGGCTGCGCTCCTTCAGCTGGTCGTGGCGCGCATTGCCGAGCGCTTTCTTGAGGGCGGTATCGGCGGCACGCATATAGGCGGCGCACCCATGGGCGCGCGCCTCGCCGGAAACCTGCCGCTTGAAATCGAGCGGGATTTTCGGGTGGTCCTTCAGAAAGTCGTCGAACCGCTGGCGCGCGCGCTCGGCCGTTTCCGGCGCGAGCTCGCGCATGGCATCGACCATCTTGCGGCACGCCGACTTCGCGTCCTCGAGCAGCTTCTGCTCGAGCTCGCGCTTCTTGGCGAGATCCGAAGACGAAGTGGATGACCGCGACAGCATGGGCGTTTCTCCTGCTGTGACGCCACTGTCGATACTAGATCGCGTGACTTAACGATTACTTAACGGTGATTTGTCGCGACCGATCGTGATGGTGCAATGCACAAGCCATTATTTCGGGGAGCCGCGCATCCGCAAAGGCATGGACGGTCGCCACCCTCGGCGAAAGCGACACGCGGTGGTGGCTACGCGGCGTTGCGGCGGTCCATGCGCGTCCCCGTCACGCCGCCCGAAGCTGCGCGAACGCCGCGCGGTCGCAACCGGCAGTGCCATCGCCGCCCCGACAGGCGTCCGCGCAAACCATTTTGCAGCACTGCTACCAATGCGTAAGCTCGTGGCAGAAGACGTTCGGTCTCGAGGGAGGAAAGCATGAGCGAAGTCGACGGGGCTACCCTGATCGCGAGGAGCCTCAAACAGCAGGGCATCGATCATCTGTTCGGGGTCGTCGGGTTTCCGGTCGGCCCGATCGCTACCGCCGCGCAGCAGGAAGGCGTTGCCTATATCGGCATGCGCAACGAGCAAGCCGCCTCCTACGCGGCGCAAGCCTACGGCTACCTGACCGGCCGCCCGGGCGCGTGCCTCACCGTGACCGGCCCAGGCGTGGTGCACGGCCTCGCCGGCCTCGCCAATGCCCAGCAGAATTGTTGGCCCATGATCCTGATTGGTGGCGCCTCGGAGACCTATCGCGGCGGCATGGGGGCTTTCCAGGAGGAGCGCCAAGTGCTGATCGCCTCGCCGTTCTGCAAATTCGCACACGGCATCGAGAGCGTTCAGCGCATCCCCTACTACGTCGAAATGGCCACCCGGAACGCGACCTATGGCCGGCCGGGCGCCGCTTACCTCGACATGCCCGATGACATCATCACCGGCAAATGCGACCTCGACAAGGTCGTCCCGGTCGAGCGCGTGCCCGATCCGCCGCGCATGGTGGCGCCGGCGGAGAACATCGAGGCGGCGCTGAACCTGCTCGAACGGGCCGAGCGGCCGCTCGTTCTCGTCGGCAAAGGCATGGCCTGGTCGCGCGCCGAGGACGAAGTCCGCGCTTTTATCGAGCGCGCGCAACTGCCGTTCCTGCGCTCGCCGATGGGCAAGGGCGTGATGCCCGACGATCACCCGCTCTCGGTCGCCGCGGCGCGCACGCTGGCGCTGCAAAATGCCGACGTCGTCTTCCTGATGGGGGCGCGGTTCAACTGGATCTTTCATTTCGGCCAGGCGCCGCGCTTTGCGAAAGACCTCAAGGTCATCCAGCTCGACATCGCGCCCGAGGAGATCGGCCATAACAAGCCGACGGAAGTGGCGCTGGTCGGCGATGGCAAAGCCATCATCCGGCAGCTCAACCAGGCGCTCGCGGGCCGCCAGTGGTTCCATCCGAAGGACACGCCGTGGCGGCGGATGATTGCCCAGAAGGCGGCCGAGAACGCGGCGCAGATCCGGGCGCAGATCGACGACGACGCGGCGCCGGCCAATTATTACCGCGCGCTGCGCGACGTCGCTGCCTGGATGCCGAAGAATGCCATCCTCAGCGCCGAAGGCGCCGGCACGATGGATATCGGCCTCACCCAATTACCGAGCTTCAACGCCCGTTCCTGCCTCAACGCCGGCACCTACGGCACGATGGGGGTCGGCCTCGGCCAGGCCATCGCCGCTTCCGTCGTGCATCCCGACCGACCGGTCGTCCACCTATCGGGGGACTCGGCGATCGGCTTTTCGGGCATGGAGATGGAGACGCTCGTCCGCTATGGCTTCCCGGTCAAGATCGTCGTCTTGAACAATGGCGGGATCGGCCCCGGCATGCCGGAGATCCCGGAAAATCCGATGTTCAACCTGAAGCCCCACGCGCTGATTTACGGCGCCCGCTATGACCGGATGATGGAGGCCTTCGGCGGCAAGGGGTTCTTTGTCGAGGACCCGAGGGAGCTGCGCGGCACCCTCGACGAGGCGATGAACTTCCGCGGCCCCGCCCTCGTCAACGTCGTGATCTCGCAGGGCTCCGCCCGCAAGGCGCAACAGTTCCGCTGGCACAGCTGATCGACTGGCAGAGATCGAAGGGCCGCGCGCTGCCGGCGCGGCCCTTCCTTCGTTCAAGCGGCGAGAGACCGCGAGATCGCGTCCGATCCCTTCTCTGCGATCATGATGGTGGCAGGGTGGATATTGGGAGACGGAATCGCCGGCATCACCGACGCGTCGACCACGCGCAAGCCCTCGAGACCCAGAACCCGCAATTCGGTATCGACCACGGCTTTGTCGTCCTGCCCCATCCGGCAGGTGCCGCAGGGATGATAGACCGTGCCGGCGACCTGACGAATGAAGCTCCGGATATCGTCCTCCGCAACGATGTGCGCACCGGGCCTCACTTCCGAGAAGATCAGCGAGCGATAGGGCTCGGTGGCGATGATCCGGCGACCGATATGGAAGGCCGCCACCGACCGGCGCATGTCATCGTCGTCGGGATCGCTGAAATAGTTGGCGAAGATCCGCGGCTTCGAGCGCAGGGTGCCGTCGGCGAGCTTGATCTCACCTCGGCTCTTCGGCCGGCAGACGCAGAAATTGAAACCGAATCCAGGCCAGCGGTCCAACCCCAGCGTCAGATGCCCGGTCGAGAAGTTGGTCGCCTGGAACTGCAGATCGGGCACCGGCTCGGCCGGATTGGACTTGGCAAAGAGAGTGCCCTCGGTCGCACCGACCGCAAGCTGGCCCGAGGCCGATGTCAGCCACTCGAACGCCATGCGCGCCTGCTGACGGGTCGAGGTCAGGACCTCGTTCAGCGTCCCGCGCTCCCGCGTCAGGAACGTGAAGCGCGCCTGCACATGGTCCTGCAAATTCTTGCCGACACTAGGCAGATCGTGGAAGACCTCGATCCCGACCTGCTTGAG
>DASQSR010000566.1:0-4509 GCA_035642295.1 Allostellaceae bacterium
GCCCGCACCGTTCCGTCCAAGGCGCGGCGCCGCCCCGTTACGCCACCGTGAGCTTGCGCATCAGCGCCGCCGGCAGCGATTGGCGCAGCGTGTCGATGCCGTGCCAGGGGTCCTGCTCCTGCCGCGCGAGACGATCCGGCATCGTTCTGATGGTGAAGGCGTCGGAGCGGACGCCTTCCTCGACCTCGCGCCAGGTCAGCGGCGCTGCCACCGGCGCGTGGAGCCGCGCGCGCGCCGAATAGGCGGCGACCGCCGTCGCGCCCCGCTGGTTGCGCAGGTAGTCGACGAAGATCCGGCCCTGTCTTGCCTTCTTGGCGAGCGAGGTGGTGAAGGCCCCGGGCGCACTCTCCGTCAGCGCCTGCGCCACCCCTTTGGCGTAGGTCTTCACCTCCTCCCAGCCGAGGCGCGGCCGCAACGGCAGCACGACGTGGAGCCCCTTTCCGCCGGTCACCTTGACGAAGGATTGCAGCCCCATCTCCTCCAGCAGCCGGCGTAGCGCCAGCGCGGCTTCGCTCACCCGTTCCCAGGCCAGGCCCGCATCGGGATCGAAATCGAAGACGACGCGATCCGGCTTCTCGATCTCCGGCGCCTTTGCGCCCCAGACATGGATCTCGAGCACGCCCATCTGCACGAGCGACAGCAGCCCCGGCAGGTCATCGGCGGTGAGATAGGTGTCGCTTCCCGCCGTCTCGCCGACCTCTATGCGGTGCAGCGCCGCCGGCACCCCCTTGGTCGCGTGCTTCTGATAGAAGCAGTCGCCGCGCCAGCCTTCGGGGCAGCGCAGCAGCGTCAGCGGCCGGCCGGCGATCTCCGGCAGGATACGCGCCGCCACCCTCTCGTAGTAGCGCGCGAGGTCGAGCTTGGTGATGCCGTCCTCGGGATAGATCACCTTATAGGCATTACCGAGGCGGAAGCCGGCGATCTCCGCCGTGCCTCGCGGCGCCGCCGTGCCTCGCGGCGGCGGGTCGGGCGCCGCTTGCGGCAGCAGCGGGGTCGCCGTGCCGCGATCGCGCACCACCTCGCGCGCCGCCTTGTCCTCGCGCAGCCCGAGAAAGACGGGATGGCGGAGCTTCCCGTCCTCGGTCCACTCGCTGAAGCGCAGCTCGGCGACGAGCTCCGGCGTCACCCAATGGGCGCGGCGCGGCGCCGCGCGGGCGATCGCGGCCGGAGGCGGCGCCTTGGCGGCAATCCGATCGAGCTGGCGGCGCAGCGCCCGGAGCTGCTTCTGATCGAAACCGGTGCCGACGCCGCCGGCGAAATGGAGCTCGCCCTGCGCGTCGTAATAGCCGAGCAGCAGCGAGCCGAAGCCCTGGCGGCGCCCGGCCGGATCGGTCCAGCCGATCACGATCAGCTCCTCCCGCGCCTCGCATTTCACCTTGAGCCAGCTGGCGCTGCGGCCGGGGCGATAGGGCGCATCGGCACGCTTGGCGATGACGCCCTCCAAGCCCAGGTGGCAGGCCTTGCCGTAAAAGGCTTCCCCCTGCCCTCCGATGTGCTCGCTGTAGCGCAGCACGTCGTCGCCGCTTCCGGCGAGAAGCCGCTCCAGCGCCTGCTTTCGCGCATCGAGGCGGGCCTCCCTGAGATCGAAGCCCTCGAGATAAAGGAGGTCGAAGAGCATGTAGACCGCGGCCGAGGTGTCGCCGCGCGAGAGGTCGTTCTTGAGCGCGGCAAAGGAGCTGATGCCGTCGGGACGGAAATGGACGATTTCGCCGTCGAGCGCCGCCTCGCCGAGGCCGAGGCCGGCGAGCGCCGCGACCACGCCGGGAAACTTCGCCGTCCAGTCGAGGCCGTTGCGGCTCAGCAGCGTCACCTTGCCGCCGGCGATGCGGGCGAGCATGCGATAGCCGTCGAACTTGATCTCATTCAGCCAGCCTTCGCCCGGCGGCACCGCTGTCGCCAGGGTCGCGAGCTGCGGCGGCAGCAGCTTCGGCAGCGCCCGGCGGCGCGCGCCGGGAATGGCCGCGGGATCGAGGGGCAGCGCCGGGGGTTCGGCGCGGTTCGACTGCCACACACGGTCGCGCGCCTTTGCCACCTCGGCGATGTCGCGCCCGCTGGTGACGCTCTCCGGCCGGTCGCGCACGATCGCATCGCCGCTGCCGGGCTTCGCCTCGTCGTCCTTCTCCTTCAGCAGCAGCCAGTTCTTGTCGCCGCGACGGCCGCCCATGCGCACCAGCGCCCAGCGTCCCCTAAGCTTCTTGCCATGGAGCTCGAATTTGAGCGAGCCCTTGGCGAGATCGCCCTCGGGATCATCGCCCAGCGGCGTCCAGCTTCCGGTGTCCCATACCAGCACCGTGCCGCCGCCATACTGCCCTTCCGGGATCACCCCTTCGAAATCGGCATAGTCGAGCGGATGGTCCTCGACCTGCACCGCGAGCCGCTTGGCGCCGGGGTCGAAGCTCGGCCCCTTCGGCACTGCCCAGCTGCGCAAGCTGCCGCCGAGCTCGAGGCGAAAATCGTAATGGAGCCGGCGCGCCGCATGCTTCTGAACGACGAAGCGCAGGCCGCGTGCGGCGCTGCGGCCGGGCTTGCCGCGCGGCTCCGGCGTGCGGGCGAAATCGCGCTTCTTACGATAGGCGGCCAGCCGATCGGTCATCGCCACTGCCTCATCTGCGCATCCCTAAACGGTCGGCGCGGCGGCAAGTTGCCCGATCATGGAAGCTAGCACGGCCGCTCCGGGCGCGCATTGACGCCGGCGGCCGCCGGGAATACCGCTAAAGTCGTCACAAGACCGGGAGGACGCCATGACCGAGGCAGCGGCAGAGAGGGGCCACGACTTCACCGATCGGAGCCGCTACGACACGCTGATGGACGTCGTCCGCCGGCGCATGACCTCCCGCGCCTTCGATCCCGGTTATGTCGTGCCACGCGAGCATTACGACCTGATCCTTGAGGCGGCGCGCCACGCGCCTTCCGGCGCCAATGCCCAGCCCTGGCACTTCATCGTCGTCACCGATCAGGGGCTGAAGGAGCGGATCAGCGAATACTTCCGCGAGGAGCAGGTCGCGCGGGCCCGGCTCCGGATGAAGTTTCCGACCCCCGATTACCGCGGGCTCGCGACGGCTCCCGGCTTCATCGTCGTCGCCAGCGATTTCCGTTGGGTGAAGGCTTTCCCGGTGCTCGATGACGGCTCGGCGCTTGACCGGATGTACCGGGAGAATGCCGAGCGCATCCTGCTCCAGAGCGTCGCCGCGGCCACCATGTCGGCGCATCTCGCCGCGGCGGCGCTCGGCTATGGCGTCTGGTGGGTGACAGCGATCGGGCAGCAACGGGCGCAGCAGGCAATGAAGCCGCTGCTGCGCATCCCCGATGCGCTGTCGGTGCTCGACATCATGTGCTTCGGCCCGCCGGCGAAGCCGCCCTACAAGCGCTGGAAGAAATCACTTGCCGACATCACCAATTGGAACGGCTTCGAGCCTTCCCATGCGATGACCGACGCCGAGATCGATCACTGGATCGCGACGACTCGCCACAAGGTCATGTACCGCGATGGCGACAATGTCGACTAGCGCCGCCGGCGCCCCCGCGCGCGCAGCCTCCGCGCGCAGGCCCCTAGCGGCCGCGGGAGAACAGCCGCTTCACCCGTGCCGAAACCCGGTGGCGCAGCTGCTCGCGGCGCACCACGCGCTCGCTTTCGACCCAGTTGAGCTGAATGACGCGGCGCGGCCCGCTGACCGGCGCGTGGCCGTGCCACGAGTGCGGCGTGACGAGGAAGGCGAGCAGGGTCCCGGCCGCCGGCGGCACCTCCGCGATCACGTCATCGAGGCTGTCGGGGGAGCGCAGCAGCCTGAGGCGCCCGCCCGACGCTTCCCAGGATTCGTTCATGTAGATCAGCACGGTGATCAGCTTGCTGGCGGTGTCGGTATGGATCCGCCCGTCGCCGGCGCGGGCTTGCCCGCGCACCGTGATCATGGTCGGGCGCCCGGCGAGATCGATGCCGAACTTGGCAGCGAAGGCCGCGCCGAGGGCGGGACTTCTCAGCTCGTCGGCGAAGGCCTGAAATTCCGGCCCGAAGCGAAGCTCGGCGAGTGGAAAGCTGCCGGGTTCCTCGATCGCGGGAAAATCGCGCGAGAGGAGCGCCCGCGCGGGGCCCGGCACGAAACCCGGCACGACCAGCCACGGGAACGGCTCCTGCGCCAGCGGCGCGCGCTCGAATGCCGCAAGATCCAGGAACCGCAGGCCTTGCGACCGCATTGCCGGTGCCGCCGTCATGCCCTTCCTTTGCCTCTGGTTTTGCCGCGCCGACCTTGCCATAAAACGGCGTGACATGGAACCATGCCCCAAACCGTTGTCGGGGAAGGAACTATCGATAAGCTCTTCGCTGCCGCGTTAACGGTAAATTGACCATAATGGCGGCGAGCTTGGGGATGGGGCGAGGGCATGGCAGTGTCGAACCGCATCACCGCAAGCGCGCCGGCCGTGCTGGCATCGGCCTGCGCGCTGCTCCTCGGCGCGTGTCAGCTGTTCCAGCCGCTGGCGCCGCCGCCGCGACCCGCCTCGCCCGCCGCGCCC
>DASQSR010000567.1:0-4477 GCA_035642295.1 Allostellaceae bacterium
CGACGGCGCGCCGCAGCGTCGCTCGATGCGGAAGGCAGCGGCGCCGCGCGCCAGAAGCGGCCGCTGTCGCAGATCTTCAAGCCCGCGGCACGGCGGCGCAAACCGAAGCGCCGGTGACGGCCGAGACGCTCTCTCGGTCTCCGCTTCGTCTCGCGCAGTTGGTTCAATCTCGAGCTAAGCCTTCAGCCTTGTCCTGTTGGACGCTCTCACGCTGACGATCGGCCTCGCCGATCTCGGCCCGGCGCGATCGTGCGATCGCTGTTTCGAGCGAACACACTTCGTTGATCAGCCGCCCGGTAACCAATCGCCTCCGGACGCGAAAAGGCAGTCGATGGGTCTCGAAAGGAGGACGCTCGGATGACGGCGTTGATCGCGCTTTACACACGGCTAACCACGCCTCGTCGGCAATGCTGGTATGCGATACCCCTTCGTCTGATCGTGGGCTGCGGGTTTATCGAGCACAGCTATGCGAAGCTTGCGCGCGGGCCGGATTCGTTTGCGGCCATCTTGCATGCCCTCGGGACGCCGGCGCCGGGGCTGCTGGCCGGGGCGACGATCGCGGTCGAGCTGTTTGGCGGCCTCGCGGTGCTCATCGGCGCCTTTATTCCGATGGCGAGCATTCCGATGACGATCGTGCTGCTCGTGGCGATCTTTACGGTCCATGTGCCGAACGGATTCAGCTCCATCAAGCTGCAATCTGTCGATGCGGCCGGCGCGCATTTCGGGCAACCGGGCTATGAGACCGATCTTCTCTATATTTGCGCGCTGCTTGCCCTGGTGCTCGGAGGCTCCGGGCCCCTCGCCGTGGACCGCCTGTTGTTCCGGCGCTTCGCCGTTACGGAATCAACTGAGACATCCTAGCGCGCGCTCGCGCGCGCGCCGCGCCGCCGGCTGCCTTGCCTCGCACCCCTGGCGCCGCGCGCGCGCGGCCGCACCCGGAGCCCGTCGACAAAGACGTCGACCATGCGCAGGACGCTCGCCTGCCAGCCCGGCTGATCGTGCAGGTAGCACATGCCGACCAGGGTGCGCAGCAGGTCCTCGGGGCCGATATCGGCGCGGATTTCGCCCGCCGCCACGGCACGATCGAGCAGCACGCCGACGGCCTTCGTCAGGCGTTCGAAGGTGTAGGCAGAGAGTTCGGACGAGCCGTGCACGGCCAGCGCCAGCGCCGCCGACATCCCTTTTTTCGTGGCAACGAACTCGACATTCGAGCGCAGCCACCGCCGCAGCGCCTCGAGCGGCGCGGGCGCGTTGCGCAATTCCTCGGCGAGATCGGCAAGCTGCTCCACCTCGCGGCGATAGACCGCCTCGAACAGCGCCTCGCGCGTCGGGAAATGGCGGTAAAGGGTGCCGATGCCGACGCCGGCGCGCTTGGCCACCGCCTCGAGGCTGGCGCCGGGCCCGCCGGCGCTGAACACCGCCTTCGCCGCCGCCAGCACGCGCTCGCGGTTGCGGGCCGCATCGGCGCGCAGCTTCGGCACCGTCTCCGTCGACGTCGACCGGACGCCCATCACGTCCCCTCCCTCCTCCCCTCTTGCAAAGCGGAGGCTCCCTCCATATAGTATCGGCAGCCGGGCAAATCTGCCCGCCCCCACCTTCCCGACTCTGCGCCGGCTCGCTCGCCGACCGGCCGCCGCCTGCCGCTCCCGCGTCTTTTGCGACGGAAGCGGCCCCATCGACCATAGCACCGATCGGAGCTTGGCATGAGTTTCTCCATCAGCCTCACCGTGAACGGCGTCCGCCGCGACGTCGCGCTCGGCGACCCCCGCGTCACACTGCTCGATCTCCTGCGCGAGCGCCTTCACCTCACGGGCACCAAGAAGGGCTGCGACCGCGGCCAGTGCGGCGCCTGCACCGTCCTCGTCGACGGGCGGCGAATCAATTCGTGCCTGGCGCTGGCGCTGAGCCTCGACGGCACCGAAATCCTGACGATCGAGGGCGTGGCCCAGGGCGATGCGCTTCATCCGGTGCAGGCGGCCTTCATCGCCCATGACGGCTTCCAGTGCGGCTTCTGCACGCCGGGCCAGATCATGAGCGCCATCGGCCTCCTCAACGAAGGCCAGGCCGGCGCCGATCCCGAGCGGGTGCGCGAAGGCATGAGCGGCAATCTCTGCCGCTGCGGCGCCTATGCCGGGATCACCGAGGCAGTGCTCGAGGCTGCGGCGAGCGTCGCCACGGCCAATCGGAGGCGCTCGGCATGAACACTTTCGATTACGTGCGGCCCGCCAGCATCGCCGAAGCGGTCGCGGCCGGCTCCGCGCCGGGCGCCGCCTATCTCGCCGCAGGGACCAATCTCCTCGACCTGATGAAAGGCGGCATCGCGCGGCCGAGCCGTCTCGTCGACGTGACGCGCCTGCCCGGGCTCGACCACATCGAGCACTTGCCCGACGGCGGCATCCGCATCGGCGCTCTCGTCCGCAACGCCGATCTCTCCCACGACGCAGCCTTTGCTCGCGCCTATCCCGCGGTGGCGGAGGCGCTGCTCTCGGGCGCCTCGCCGCAGCTGCGCAACGCCGCGACCGTCGGCGGCAACCTGCTGCAGCGGACACGTTGCGCCTACTTCTACGACGTCGCCTGCGCCTGCAACAAGCGCGTGCCGGGGATCGGCTGCGACGCGCGCGGGGGCGACAACCGGCTGCACGCCGTGCTGGGCTGGAGCGATGCCTGCATCGCGACGCACCCGTCGGATTTCTGCGTGCCGCTCGTCGCGCTCGACGCCGTGGTCGAGATCGAGGGCAACCACGGCCGGCGCGAAGTGCCGCTCGAGGCGCTGCACCGCCTGCCGGGCGACGCGCCGCAACGGGACAGCGCGCTCGAGCCGGGCGATCTCATCCTCGCCCTGCGCCTCCCGGCCGAGGCGCCGCTCTTCGCGCCGCACGCGCGCTACCTGAAGCTCCGCGAGCGCACCTCCTACGCCTTCGCCGTGGTGTCGGCCGCCGCGGCGCTGCGCCTGGAAAACGGCACCATCCGCGAGGCGCGGCTGGCGTTGGGCGGCGTTGCCGCCAAGCCCTGGCGGGCCCGCCCCGCGGAGCAAATCCTCGCCGGCGCCCGTGCCGATGACGAGGTCTTCCGCCGCGCCGCAGCCGCAGCGCTCGCCGAGGCCAGGCCGTCCGGCGACAACGGCTTCAAGATCGAGCTCGCGCAGCGGATCATCCGGCGCGCGCTGGCGCTCGCCGCGGCGGGAACGCCCGAGCGCCTTCCCGCCCTTCCGGCATCTCCCTTCTCCTCCGCCCCTGGAGCGCACCATGGCCTCTGACGTCAGGCTCACCGCCTCGCCCGCGCATCTCCGGCACGGCTCGAATATCGGTCAGCCGCTGACCCGGCGCGACGGCGTTCTCAAGGTCACGGGCGCGGCGCGCTATGCCGCCGACAACCATCCCGCCGGGATGCTGCACGCGGTGCTGGCGGTCAGCAGCATCGCCCGCGGCCGCGTGACGTTTCTCGACACCGCGGCGGCCAAGCGCCATCCCGGAGTGGTCGAGGTCATGACTCCCGCCCACAAGCCGCCGCTGGCGCAGGATCCGGATGCGAAGAGCGGCCCCTTCATCTTCCGGCTCGACCTGCTGCAGAGCGACGAGGTCCGCTATTGGAACCAGCCGATTGCGGTGGTGATTGCCGAGACGCTCGAGGCGGCGAGCGAAGGCGCGGCGCTGCTCTCGCCGCGCTACGCAGCCCTCCCTGCGCGCGTCGATCTCGATGACGCCGAGAGCTTCACGCCGCCGGCGGTCGGGGTCGGCGATCCCGCCATCGCGGGCGAGCCGAGCGAGGTCGAAGCGGCGCTCGCCCAAGCGGCACAGCAGATCGACGCCACCTACGAGACTGAAGCGCAGTATCACAATGCCATGGAGCCGCACGCGATCGTGGCGGCGTGGAACGGCGACGAGCTCTTCATCGACACGCCGAGCCAGGGCCTCGTCATGGCGCGGGAGCGGATCGCCGGGCTGTTCGGCATCGCCGCCGAGAAGATCCACATCGAGAGCCCCTTCCTCGGCGGCGGCTTCGGCTCCAAGGGCCTCATCATGGGGCCACAGGTCCTGGGCATCATGGCGGCCCGGCTCGTCGGCCGCCCGGTGAAGCTGGTGCTGCGGCGCGAGCACATGTATGGGCCCGTCGGCCATCGCGCGCCCACACGGCAGCGGCTCCGCCTCGGCCTTGATGGCGAGGGCAGGCTGACGGCCATCGATCATCGCGTGAAGACCGCGTCGAGCACCTTCGACGATTTCTTCGAGCCGGCCGCCGGCGTCTCGCATTCGCTCTATCGGAGCCCGGCGATCGCCACTTCCTACGAGGCGGTTCGTCTCGACACCGGCACGCCCTTCTTCATGCGCGCCCCCGGCGAAGCGCCGGGATCGCTGGCGCTGGAGAGCGCGATCGACGAAGCGGCGGCGGCGTGCGGCATGGATCCCCTGGAGTTCCGCCTCAGGAACTACGCCGAAGTCGAGCCGATGTCCGGCAAGCCGTTCTCCTCGAAGGCGTT
>DASQSR010000568.1:0-2308 GCA_035642295.1 Allostellaceae bacterium
GGTGATGGCGGGATCGGAGCCGATATTGATGACGAAGGGAATGCCGTTCTGCTCGGCGACCTGGGCAATGGCGAAGGTCTGGCCGCTGTCGAAGGCGCCGACCAGGATCTCGACGCCGGCGCGGATCAGCTTCTCCGCCTGCGTGCGCGCCACCTCCGGCCGCGACTCGGTGTCGGCGTCGACGACCTCGATGGCGTAGCCCATCTCCGGCAGCATCTTCTTGGCGAGATCGACGGCGCGCTGGCAGCCCTCGCCGATCAGCGCCTCGTAGCCCGAGCGCGGCAGCAGGCTGCCGACCTTGATCGGCGCGGTCGCGGCACGCGCGGCACGGCTGAGGCCACTGCCGGCGATGACCGCGCCGACGGCACCAAGACCGAAATCGCGGCGGGTGATGCGCTGTTTCATTCTTGACCTCCCCGGGTGGGCGACGGCGCCCCTTACATCGTTGTTCGCTCGGATTGTCGGCGGTCCGACATGGCGCGCCACCATACCGGAATGCGGCGAGGGATCAAGCGAGCCACGGCGGGGGTGCGAGGGGCCCCGCTGAGACAACCCGTTTCCTGCGAAGAGCTTAATCGCCCAGCAGCTCGAGACCGGCTCGCCGCCCGGCTCTGGCCAAGGCAGCATCGCGCGCTGCGAGCGGACGGCGGCGCCGCAGCGCGAGCTCGAGATAGGCCGCGTCGTAGACGGTGAGATCGTGCTCGATGGAAAGCTCGCGCGTCCGACCCCAGGCCTGCGCATCGGTCTCGGGATCGACGATGATCTGCAGCCGCCCGAGACGCTCGAGGCAGCGCGTGGCGTATCCGGCATCGCAGCGACGGCGTCGCACGGCATTGCGCAGCACGTTGGCGACCTCGAGCCGCCACAGGGACGGGACCAGCGCCCCCTCAGCCGCGACGCGACGCAGGATCCTTTGAGGCGCGTCGGAGCGCTCGTCCGAGAACAGCCAGGCAACCGTCAGCGAGGCATCGATGACGAGGCTCACCCGCGCCGGCCTTCGTCAATCAGATTGCGGATCGCCTTACGGTCCAAGGGATGGCGCCGGCTCTCCTCGATGATCTCCTCCGCCACTTGCACGGCGGCGCGGCGCGCCCGGGCGGAGGGACGGCGGATGACGATATCGCCGTCGCGCGCCTCGATCTCGACCCGCTCCCCGTCGCTCAACCCCGCCTTCTTCGCGACCTCCACCGGGACGCGGATAGCCAGATTTTTTCCCCACCGCCCGACCGTGACCCGCGCCATGGCGACCTCCGTGCCCGCGGGGATATCCTGGCATATTCCACGGAAATTGGGAATCGGACTTCGGCCGAAGCGGCGCGCGCGACAGCGCGCCGCGCTCGCCGGCGCCGTTCCCGGGTTGCGTTGCTGCGCCGAGACCTTAGACTGCATCGTTTGCTACCCGGGACACTGGATGAGCCGCCAGGATCTGTTTCCGCCGATCGAGCCTTATGCCACCGGCATGCTGCGGCTCGAGGGCGCCCATGTGATGTATTGGGAACAGTCCGGCAATCCGCGCGGCCTGCCCATGGTGTTCCTGCATGGCGGCCCCGGCGCCGGCGCGACGCCGACGCATCGCCGCTTCTTCGACCCGCAAGTCTATCGCATCATCGTCTTCGACCAGCGCGGCGCCGGCCGCTCGACGCCGCTCGGCTCGCTGAGCGACAATACGACGCAGCATCTCGTCGCCGACATGGAGCGGCTGCGCCAGCATCTCGCCATCGAGCGCTGGGCGGTGTTCGGCGGCTCCTGGGGCTCGACCCTGGGGCTGGCCTATGCCGAAGAGCATCCCCATCGCTGCTCCGGCCTGGTGCTGCGCGGCATCTTCCTGTGCCGGCGTGGCGAGGTCGACTGGTTCCTCTACGGCATGCGCACGGTGTTCCCCGAGGCCTGGCGCGCCTTCGCGACATTCCTGCCGGAGAGCGAGCGCGGCGACCTGCTGCAGAGCTATTACCGGCGGCTGACGCATGCCGACCCCGCGGTGCACATGCCGGCGGCACGCGCCTGGAGCACCTATGAAGGCGCCTGCTCGACCCTGCTGCCGAGCCCCGATACGGTGGCGGCGTTCGGCGAGGATCGCATGGCGCTGGGGCTCGCGCGCATCGAAGCGCATTACTTCCTCCACAACGTCATCCCGCCGGACCGCGACTTGATGCGGCGGATCGACCGCATCCGCTGCGTCCCGGCCTTCATCGTCCAGGGCCGCTACGACATGGTCTGCCCGGTGGTAAGCGCCGACGAGCTGGCCCGCGCCTGGCCCGAGGCGGAATACACCGTCGTCGCCGACGCCGGACATTCGGCGATGGAGCCG
>DASQSR010000569.1:0-3380 GCA_035642295.1 Allostellaceae bacterium
CTTGGCCTGGCGCTGAGCCAGAAGCTGTGCCGCCTCATGGGCGGCGAGATCACGGTGGAGAGCGAGCCGGGCCGCGGCTCCTGCTTCCGGCTTACCATTCCCCAGGCGCTCGACCCCGCCGCGGTCGAGACCGCCGAGACCGCCTGATCCGCCCCGCGCGCCGCCCCGGGAGCACTACCGTTCGGTCGGCCGTTCCTCTATAAGTCATGCCCATGCAACAGGCTTCCCGCCCCCGCCCGATGGTGCTCTGCATCCTCGACGGCTGGGGTTGCCGGGGCGAGGGCGCCGACAACGCCATCCGCGCGGCGGATACGCCCAACTGGCGCCGCTTCCTCGAGACGGCGCCCCATGCCCGGCTGGAGGCAAGCGAGCTCTACGTCGGGCTGCCCCAGGGGCAGATGGGGAATTCCGAGGTCGGCCACATGAACATCGGCGCCGGCCGGGTGGTGATGCAGGACCTGCCGCGCATCGATCAGGCGATCGCCGATGGCAGCCTCGCCCGGAGCCCGGCGCTCGCCGCGTTCATCGCCGCGCTGAAGCGCAGCGGCGGCACCGCGCATCTCTTGGGGCTGATGTCGCCGGGCGGCGTCCATTCGCATCAGGACCATCTGGCGGCGCTGGCGCGGCTCGTCGATGCCGCGGGCGTGCCGGTCAGGGTCCACGCCTTCCTCGACGGCCGCGACACCCCGCCCAAATCCGCCGCCGAGTACCTCGCCAAATTCGCCGACGATACCGCTTCACTGCGGGGGGTCGCCCTCGCCACGGTGGGCGGGCGCTATTACGCCATGGATCGCGACAAGCGCTGGGAGCGCGTCGAGCAGGCTTGGCGCGCGCTGGTGCCGGCCGAAGGCGAGCGGGCGGCGGACGGCGCCGCGGCAATCGCCGCCGCCTACGCCGCGGGCAAGACCGACGAGTTCGTGCCGCCGACGGTGATCGCCGGCTATGCCGGCATGCGCGACGGCGACGGCGTCCTCTGCGGCAATTTCCGCGCCGACCGGGTGCGCGAGATCCTGGCGGCGCTGCTCGACCCCGGCTTTGCCGGCTTTAGGCGCCCGCGCACCGTGAAGTTCGCCGCGGCGCTGGGGCTCACCGAATATTCGGCCGAGCTCAATCCGCTGATGCAGACGCTCTTCCCGCCGGAAGACGTCACCGACACGTTCGGCGAGGTCGTCTCGCACGCCGGCTTGAGCCAGCTGCGCATCGCCGAGACCGAGAAATACGCCCATGTCACCTTTTTCTTCAATGGCGGGCGCGAGGCCGAATTCCCCGGCGAGAGCCGCATCCTGGTGCCATCGCCCAAGGTTGCGACCTACGACCTGAAGCCGGAAATGTCGGCGCCCGAGGTGACGGAGAAGCTGGTCGAGGCGATCGAGGCGCGCCGCTTCGATGTCGTCGTCGTCAATTTCGCGAATACCGACATGGTCGGCCATACCGGCGATGTCGCCGCGGCGGTGCAGGCGGTCGAGGCCGTCGATCGCTGCCTCGGCCGGCTCGCCGCGGCGGTGGCGCGCGCCGGCGGGTGCCTGCTGATCACCGCCGATCACGGCAACGCCGAGATGATGCGCGATCCCGCCACCGGCCAGCCGCATACCGCGCATACCTTGAACCCGGTGCCGTTGCTGCTGGTCAATCCGCCGGCCGGCGTCACCGGCCTCAGCGATGGCCGGCTTGCCGACATCGCGCCGACGCTGCTCCAGCTGCTGGGGCTGCGGCAACCTTCGGCGATGACCGGCCGGTCGCTTCTGCGCCGCGCCGCCGAGCGTGCAACGGCCTGAACGCGCCTCTCGCGCGCTGCTGCCGCTGCTGCTGGCAGGCTTGCTGATCGTCGCCGCCTCGGCGCGCGCCGACCCGTCGCCGCAGCAGGAGCTGAAATCGGTGCAGCAGCAGCTCGACGAAAGCCGCGCGAAGCAGGCGGAATTCGCCCAGCAGGCCGAGGCGCTGGCGAGCGAGATCGCCAACCTCCGCGCCAACAGCGTCGCCGCCGCCAAGGCGGCCCAGGAGCACGAGGCGGCGCTCTCCGCGCTGGACGACCAGCTCGCCACCCTCAACGCCGAAGAAGCGCAGAAGGCCGCCGATCTGAAGCGCCACCGTGCGGCCCAGCAGCAGCTGCTGATGGCGCTGGAGCGGCTGGCGCGCAATCCGCCGGAGGCGATGGCGCTGACGCCGGGCAATCCGGTCGATGCGATGCGTTCCGCCGTGCTGATGGGCGCCGCCGTGCCGCCGCTCGAAGCCGAGGCGAAGAAGCTCAGCCGCGAGCTCGACGACCTTGCCGCGCTGCACCGGCAGATCGCCGAGGCCGAGGCGCGCCATCGCGCCGAGCGCCTCGCGCTCCAGCAGCAGCAGACGGCGCTCCAGGCCTTGATCGATCGCAAGGCGGTGCTGCAGCAGCAGGCGCAGCAGGGCGCCGACGAGAACGGCCAGCGCCAGCTCCAGCTCGCGGCGCAAGCCTCCACGCTGCAACAGCTCATCGAGCGGCTCGACGACGAGCGGCGCGCCCGCGACGCCGAGGTCGAGCGCCGGCGCGAAGCCCGCGCCGAAGCCGAGCGGCGCGAGACCGAGCGGCTGATGGCCTTACAGCAGCAGCAGCACCAGGAGCGGCCCCAAGACCAGAACTCCAGCGTCATCGTCAGCGCGCCGCCGCCGGTCATTCCCGACCCGACCAAGCCGGCGCGCCTGCGCCCGTTCACCGAGGCGCGCGGCGCCCTGGTCTATCCGGCGAGCGGCCGCCTCACGCGCCGCTTCGGCGAGAACGACAGTTTCGGCATTGCTTCCAAGGGCCTCACCTTCGAGACCCGGCCCGGCGCCCAGGTGGTCGCCCCGTTCGACGGCCGCATCCTGTTCGCGGGGCCCTTCAAGGGCTACGGGCAAATATTGATCATCGAACATGGCGACGGCTATCATTCCCTGCTTGCCGGGCTCGACCGCGTCGAGGGCACGGTCGGGCAATGGCTTGTTGCCGGCGAGCCGGTCGGCACGATGCCGCGCGGCGAAGAAAAGCCCCGCCTCTATCTCGAGCTGCGCCACGATGGCCAGCCGATCAACCCCCTGCCGTGGTTGGCAACCCGCGATGAAAAGGTAAGTGGATGAAGCGTCTCGGTCTCAGCGCGGCTTGCGCCGCCACTCTCCTCCTGCTGGCTCCGGCATTGGCGCAGCAGCAGCAGCCGCAGCAGCAGCAGCCGCAGCAACAGCCGCAGGGCCAGCAGCAACCACAGGAGCCGCAATCGAGCTCCGATACCTACCGCCAGCTCGATCTCTTCGGCGAGGTCTTCGAGCGCGTCCGCGCCGACTATGTCGAGCAGGTTTCCGACCAGCAGCTGATCGAGGCGGCGATCAACGGCATGCTGAGCTCGCTCGACCCGCATTCGAGCTACATGAACGCC
>DASQSR010000570.1:0-2951 GCA_035642295.1 Allostellaceae bacterium
GTCCTCAACCGCGAGCCCTATCGCCGCGCCGAGATCCTCCTCGCTTTGCGCAATTTCGGCTGCGGCAGCTCGCGCGAGGGCGCGGTCTGGGCGCTGAAGCAGAAGGGGTTCCGCGCGGTGCTGGCGCCGAGCTTCGGCGACATCTTCTTCAACAACTGCTACCAGAACGGCGTGCTGCCGGTGGTGATGGCGGAAGGGGCGGTGCGCGAGATCGCGCGCCAGGTCGAGGCCGATCCCGAGCGGAACCTGGTGACGGTCGATCTCGAGCGGCAGGTGGTGGTGGCGCCGGACGGCGCCGAGACGGGGTTCGCCATCGACAGGCTGCGGCGCGAGGCGCTGCTCGAAGGGCTCGACGATATCGGCCTCACCTTGAAGCGCGAGGGCGAGATTGCGGCGTTCCAGACCGAGGACCGGGCGCGGCGGCCCTGGATCTGGGCAGTGGAGAGCGAGGGATGAGCAATCTCAAGGACGTCGTCGTCATCGACGGCGAAGGCATCGGCCCCGAAGTGATGGGCGAGGCGCGGCGCGTGCTGCGCTGGCTCGTCGGCGAGGGGCGGCTCGGCATCGAGGTGCGCGATGCGCTCTACGGCGTTACGGCCTATCGCCGCACCGGCAAGATCGTGCCGGACGAGACGGCGGCGGCGCTGAGCTCCGCGGATGCGATCCTCTTCGGCGCCACCGGCGGGCCCGATTACGACGCGCTGCCCGCGGAGGCGAAGCGCGCGGGCAATCTCCTGCGCATGCGCAAGAGCCTCGACCTCTTCGCCAATCTTCGCCCGATCGTTGCCATTCCGGCGCTCGCCGAGGCGTCGTCGCTGAAGAGCCGCGTGCTCCAGGGCGTCGATTTCGTCATCCTGCGCGAGCTGTCCAGCGGGCTCTATTTCGGCGAGCCGCGCGGCATCGAGACTTTGCCCAATGGCGAGCGGCGCGGCGTCAACACCCACGCCTACACCAGCGGCGAGATTCGCCGCGTCGCCCGCTTCGGCTTCGAGCTGGCGCGGACGCGGCGGCGGCGCCTCTGCTCGGTCGACAAGGCCAACGTGATGGAGGCGGGGCAGCTCTGGCGACAGGAAGTGCAGGCGCTGCACGACGCCGAGTTTGCCGATGTCGAGCTGACGCACATGCTGGTCGACAATTGCGCCATGCAGATCGTGCGCGCGCCGGCGCAGTTCGACGTGCTGCTCACCGACAACATGTTCGGCGACATCCTGTCGGATGCGGCGGCGATGGCGACGGGCTCGCTCGGCATGCTGCCCTCGGCCTCGCTGGGGCCGGTGCGGGCGGACGGCAAGCGCGCCGCGCTCTACGAGCCGGTCCATGGCAGCGCCCCCGACATCGCCGGCAAAGGCGTCGCCAATCCGCTGGGCGCGATCCTGAGCCTCGCCATGGCGCTGCGCTTCACCCTGGGCGAGCCGGCAGCCGCCGACCGGCTGGAGCGCGCCGTCGCCGCCGCGCTCGACACCGGCATCCGCACCCGCGACATCATGCATGACGGCGGCCGCCCGGTCGGCACGCGCGAGATGGGCGATGCGGTGCTGACGGCGCTGGCGCGGGCGTAGTCGGCGGAATGCCCTCACCCTCCCAGCCCTTCGGGCTGGGGACAACCCGTTCGATCGCTCTGCGATCGAACCCTCCGGGGCCGGTCGCGAAGCGACCGGCCGGGTTGTCCCTCTCCCGCTTCGCGGGCGAGGGGCTATGGCGTCACGCCACGATGTGTGAATCCGATAACCCTCACGCGTGGAGAGGCTTGGGGTGAGCTAAAGCCGCTTCGCCCGGCGCGTGTTCATGGGCGTCCGCGGGAAAGCACCTATATTTAACCCGCAACGCGCCGGCCATAAAGGGAATGGGCCAGCGGCCGATGCGCCCCGGAGGTGGAGGAGACAAGATGCAGCAGCGGCGGCTTGGCAAGAACGGACCCTTGGTGTCGGCCTTGGGGCTCGGCTGCATGGGGATGTCGGGGATGTATGGGCCGGCGGACCGGCAAGAGAGCATCGCCACGATCCATGCGGCGCTCGAGGCCGGGGTCACGCTGCTCGACACCGGCGATTTCTATGGCATGGGCCATAACGAGATGCTGATCGGCGAGGCGCTGAAGGGCGTGCCGCGCGACCGCTTCCTGGTCAGCGTCAAGTTCGGCGCGCTGCGCGATCCCGCCGGCGGCTGGTCGGGCTATGATTCGCGGCCCGCGGCGGTGAAGAGCTTCCTCGCCTATTCGCTGCAGCGGCTTGGGCTCGACCATATCGACATCTACCGGCCGGCGCGGCTCGATCCCCAAGTGCCCATCGAGGAGACGGTGGGCGCCATCGGCGAGATGGTGAAGGCGGGTCATGTGCGGTATGTGGGCCTTTCCGAGGTCGGCGCCGAGACCATCCGCCGCGCCGCCGCCACTCATGCGATCAGCGACCTGCAAATCGAGTACTCGCTGATCTCGCGCGACATCGAGCGGGAGATCCTGCCGACCTTGCGCCGGCTCGGCATCGGCCTCACCGCCTATGGCGTTCTGTCGCGCGGGCTTATCAGTGGCCATTGGCAGAAGGAGGCGAAGCGGCCCGGCGATTTCCGCACGATGAGCCCGCGCTTCCAGGGCGAGAATGCCGACCGCAACCTCGTGCTCGTCGAGGCGCTGCGCCACGTCGCCGAGGCCAAGGGAGCGAGCGTCGCGCAGATCGCCATCGCCTGGGTCGCAGCGCAGGGGCAGGACATCGTGCCGCTGGTCGGGGCGCGGCGGCGTGATCGACTGAGCGAGGCGCTGGGCGCGCTCGACGTCGCCCTCGGCCCCGGCGACATCGACGCGATCGAGCGCGCGGTACCCAAGGGCGCAGCCGCGGGCGCGCGCTATGCCGAGGCACAGATGGCCTCGCTCGACAGCGAGAAGGGCTGACGCACGGCGATTACCTTCGATGTAGTTGCGGCGATAACGGGAGGCGGCGACACTCGCGGCCGCACCATTG
>DASQSR010000571.1:0-4564 GCA_035642295.1 Allostellaceae bacterium
AGGATGAGGCACATCGAGTATGGCCCCTGCCAAGGGCCACAAAGAAAGGTCCTCATCCTGAGCCTGTCGAAGGACGCGGGTTAGACTTGCAGCGTCCTACTCTTGCGCACTGGCCCGGTAGACGGCCGGCTGTGGCGAGAAAAACTCTTTCTAAACAACGAGTTATATAGACGCGCGCGGACTGCGCGGCTGCCCCCACGAAAACGGACTTGACCGGCTTTATGCTCATTCTTAGCATAAGGGCATTGAAATGCTCAAACTGAGTATAAAGGTGGCTCATGCAGAACGCCCCTGTCGCCGAAGACGTCATCGCCCGCACCGCCACGCTCTATCGGCGCGTCGAGCGCGTCATCCCGCCGATGGAATGGCCGGTCTTCGCCGGCGACATCGACGCGATCCTCCGGCTGAAGCGCGAGCGCAACGCCGTCATCCTCGCGCACAACTACCAGACGCCGGAGATCTTCCACTGCGTTGCCGACATCGTCGGCGACAGCCTGGCGCTGGCGCGCGAAGCGATGAAGGCGAAGGCCGACGTCATCGTCCTCGCCGGGGTCCATTTCATGGCGGAGACGGCGAAGCTGCTCAACCCCGAGAAGCGCGTGCTGATTCCCGACCTCGAGGCCGGCTGCTCGCTCGCCGCCTCGATCACGCCGGAGGACGTGAAACTGCTGCGCCAGCGCTATCCCGGCGCGCCGGTCGTCACTTACGTCAACACTTCGGCCGCGGTGAAGGCGGAGAGCGACATCTGCTGCACCTCCGGCAACGCGAAGAAGATCGTCGAAGCGCTCGGCGTGCCGCGCGTCATCATGATCCCCGACGAGTATCTGGCGCAGAACATCGCGCGCGAAACCGGCGTCGAGATCATCACCTGGGCCGGCCATTGCGAAGTGCATGAGCGCTTCACCGCCGCCGAGATCCGCGAGCTGCGCGCGCGGCATCCGGGCGTCACCGTGCTGGCGCATCCCGAATGCCCGCCCGACGTCGTGGCGGAAGCGGACTTCACCGGCTCGACCGCGGCGATGAGCGATTATGTCGAGAAGCGCAAGCCGCCACGCGTCGTTCTCGTTACCGAATGCTCGATGAGCGACAATGTCGCGATCCAGCATCCCGAGATCGACTTCGTGCGGCCGTGCAATCTCTGCCCGCACATGAAGCGGATCACGCTGCCCAAGATCCGGCGCTCGCTCGAGACGATGGCCGCGGAAGTGACGGTCGACGCGGCGGTGGCGGCGCGGGCCCGGCGCGCCGTCGAGCGCATGCTGGCGATCTGACCCGGAGGAGGAGCGCATCATGGACGGAATGGATCGCAGCGACCGGCCGGTCATCATCGGCGCCGGTCTCGCGGGACTGATGACGGCGCTGCAGCTCGCGCCCGAGCCGGTCATCGTGCTGGCGAAGACGCCGCTCGGCTCGGGCATCGCCAGTGCCTTCGCGCAAGGCGGCGTCGCGGCGGCCATCGGCGCGGACGACGCGCCCCAGCTTCATGCCGCCGACACGCTGGCGGCCGGCGACGGGCTCTCCGATCCCGCCGTCGTCGCGCGCATCACCGCGGCGGCGCCCGCGGCGATCGCAGCGCTGGCGCAGCGCGGCGTCGCCTTCGACCGCGGCCAGGACGGCGGCTTGCTGCTCGGTCTCGAGGCGGCGCATGGCCGGCGCCGGATCGTCCATGCCGGCGGCGACCGCAGCGGCAGCGAGATCATGCGCGCGCTGATCGCGGCGGTGCGGCAGACGCCGTCGATCACCGTGCTCGACGGCGTCGAGGCGCGCCGGCTGCTCGTCGCCGACGGCCGTGTCGCCGGCGTCCTCGCCGCGAGCGCGACGGAGACGCTGGTCCTGCCGGCGAGCCGCGTGGTGATCGCGACCGGCGGGCTGGGCGGGCTCTATCGCCATACCACCAACCCGCTCGGCGCGCTGGGCCAGGGCGTGGCGCTGGCGGCGCGCGCCGGCGCGGTGCTTGCCGACATGGAGTTCGTGCAGTTCCACCCGACGGCGCTCGATGTCGGCCTCGACCCCATGCCGCTGGTGAGCGAGGCCGTGCGCGGCGAAGGCGCGGTGCTGATCGACGAGAGCGGCGGGCGCTTCACCGACGAGCTGAAGCCGCGCGACCAGGTGTCGCGCGCGGTGTGGCGGCATCTCGGCGACGGGCACCCAGTGTTCCTCGATGCGCGCGAAGCGCTCGGGACGCGCTTTGCCGCGCGCTTTCCGGCGATCGCCGCGCATTGCCGCGCCGCCGGGCTCGACCCGGCGCGCGATGCGATCCCGGTGCGGCCGGCGGTGCATTACCACATGGGCGGCATCGCCGTCGACGCGGAGGGACGCAGCACGGTTCCCGGGCTCTGGGCCGCGGGCGAAGTGGCGGCGACCGGGCTCCACGGCGCCAACCGCCTCGCCAGCAACTCGCTGCTGGAAGCGGCGGTGTGCGGACGCTGGGTTGCCGACAGCATCGCGGGTACGGCGCGGCGGCGGCTCTCGCTCCTTCCGCCGGTGCCGGCTCTGTCGCCGGCGGCCGAAGCGGGGCCGGTGCGCACCATCATGACCCAAGGGCTCGGCGTGCTGCGCGAGCGCACGGGGATCGGCGAAGCGATCGCGCAATTGCGGGAACTGGCTTTCGCCGAAGGGCCGGCGGCCGATCCGGCGGCGGTGGGCCTTGCCGTCGCCGTCGCGGCGCTGGCGCGCGAGGAGAGCCGCGGCGCGCATTGGCGCAGCGATTTTCCCACCCGCTCGGCAGCGCCCGCACGCCGGTCGCGGTTGCGCCTCGGCGCGCACGATGTGATCCTTCTCAGCGGGCCGGCCGCGCCCGCGCTGGCAGCCGCAGGAGACTGAGCCCATGACCATACCTCCGCTTCCCACCGTGCTGATCGAGCCGCTGGTGCGCGTGGCGCTGGTCGAGGATCTGGGCCGCGCCGGCGACATCACCACGGACGCGATCGTGCCGTTGGAGGCGCGCGCGGCGACGGCGCTGGTGGCGCGGCAGAAGGGCGTGCTCGCCGGCCTCGATCTGGCGCTGATGGCCTTCCGCCTCATCGATCCCGCCATCGCCATGCTGCCGGAGCGGCGCGACGGCGACAGCCTGGCGCCGGGCGACCTGATCGCGACGATCGAAGGGCCGGCGCGCGGCATTCTCACCGCCGAGCGCGTCGCGCTCAATTTCCTCTGCCATCTCTCGGGCGTGGCCTCGGCGACGGCGGGGATCGTCGAGGCGATCCGCGGCCATGGCACGCGCGTCGTCTGCACGCGGAAGACGATGCCGGGCCTGCGCGCCGTGCAGAAATACGCGGTGCGGATCGGCGGCGGCGCCAATCACCGCTTCGGCCTCGACGACGCCGTGCTGATCAAGGACAACCACATCGCCGTGGCCGGCGGCCTCCGCCCGGCGGTGGAGCGCGCCCGCGCCGGCACCGGCCATCTCGTCAAGATCGAGGTCGAGGTCGACACGCTGGCGCAGCTCGAAGAAGCGATGGCGCTCGGCGTCGATGCGGTGCTGCTCGACAATATGAGCCCCGAGACGCTGCGCCGCGCCGTGGCGCTGGTCGATCGCCGCGCGATCACCGAGGCGTCGGGACGCATCACGCCGGCGACCGCGCCCGCCATCGCCGCGACCGGCGTCGATCTCATCTCTGTCGGCTGGCTGACGCACAGCGCGGCGGTGCTGGATATCGGGCTCGATTATCGGGGGTGAGGGCGGGGGCGGCTCCCCCTCACCCTCCCGGCGCTACGCGCCGGGCCCCTCCCTCTCCCACGAGGGGAGAGGGAATTACTTATGGCCCGCGTATGTTCAGCCGCCGACGATGTCGAACTGGACGTCGACGTTGTTGCGGGTGGCGTTGGAGTAGGGGCAGATTTTCTCGTGGGCTTCGCGGGTGAGCGCGGTGAGGTCGGCTTGCGGCAGGCTCTTGTCCTCGACGCGCATCTTGACGGCGATGCCGAAGCCGCCGGCTTCGCGCGGGCCGATCGAGACGTCGCAGGTGATCGTCGCCTTGGTCGCGTCCTTCTTGTGCTGCTTGGCGACGAAGTCGAGGGCGCCGCCGAAGCAGGCGGCATAGCCGCAGGCGAAGAGATGCTCGGGCGTGGCGGTGCCGGGCTTGCCCGGGCCGCCCATCGCCTTAGGGACAGAGAGATCGACGCCGACCGTGTGGTCGCTGGCCTCGGTATGGCCGTTGCGGCCGCCGGTTGCGGTCGCGCTGGCGGTGAAGAGCGGCTTGATCTTGTCCATGTCGCCTCCGATCGGTTCGAGAACGCGAGGTTTAAGGCTTGTGCTAGCGCGCCGCGGCCTGCTTCGTGCCGCGGTCGGCGAGATAATCGCGCACCAGGATCTCGGCGATCTCGACCGCGTTGAGCGCCGCGCCCTTGCGCAGATTGTCGGCGACGACCCAGAGGTTGAGCCCGTGCGGCACCGTCGGGTCCTTGCGGATGCGACTGACGAAGACCGGGTCCTCGCCCGCCGATTCCTGCGGCGTCACATAGCCTTCATCGGCGCGGTGATCGACGACGCTGATCCCCGGAGCGGCGCGCAGCGCGGCGCGCGCCTCTTCCTCGGTGATCGGCCGCTCGAACTCGACATTGA
>DASQSR010000572.1:0-4471 GCA_035642295.1 Allostellaceae bacterium
GGCGGGCGAAAAGCCCGGCGGGCATGGCGAGCGCCCGGTCGCGGTCGGCACGCTCGACATGGCGCTGTGGGATGCCGCGGCGAAGATCGCGGGAATGCCGCTGTGGCGCTTGCTGGCGGCGCGCCTCGGCAGCGGCGTTGCGGCGCCGCCGCGCGTCTCGGCTTACGCCGGCGGCGGCTATTACTACCCGACCGAGGACCGCGCGCGGCTCGGCGACGAGATGCGGCGGCTGCGCGATCTCGGCTATCGCCGCGCCAAGATCAAGATCGGCGGCGCGGCGCTGGCGGAGGATTTGCGGCGGATCGAGACCGCGTCAGCCGCGCTCGGCGGCGCCGGCCAGCTCGCGGTCGACGCGATGAATGCCTATGAGAAAGGACGCGGCGCTCGCCGCCGCTGCAGCGCTGGCGCCGCTGGGACTCTGGTGGTTCGAGGACATCTGCGATCCCCTCGATTTCGCGACGCTGGAAGCGGTGGCGGCGCGCTATGCGCCGCCGATCGCCGCGGGCGAAGCGCTGTTCTCGGCCGCGGAAGCCAAGCTCCTCGACCGGCATGGCGGCCTCCGGCGCGAGCGCGACGTGCTGCTGTTCGATCCCGTCCATTGCTATGGCGTTCCCGGCTATGTCGCGATCCTCGCCGCGCTCGAGGCGCGCCAATGGCCGCGCCGCGCCTTCTGGCCGCATGGCGGGCATCTCTTCGCGCTCCACCTTGCCGCCGCGCTCGGCCTCGGCGGCGTCGAGGTCAACCCGCTCTCATTCCAGCCCTTCGGCGGCCATGGCGACGCCATGCGGATCGAGGACGGCTGCGCCACGCCGCCGGAGCTGCCGGGCATCGGGTTCGAAGGGAAGGCGGCGCTGGCGCGCCTCTTCGCCGCGCTGCTCGACTGAGGGCGCCGCCCTCAGACTTCGAGATTGGCGCCCTTGGTCTCCGGCGTGCGCAGGATGGCGATGATGGCCAAGGCCGCGTAGGCCATGACCAGCGCCCCGATATAGAGATAGGCGCGCTGAATGCCGACCCTTTGGAGGATGAAGGCGGCGATGATCGGGATCACCCCGCCGCCATAGACCTGCGCCACCTGATAACCGGCGCTCGCCCCCGAGGCGCGGTAGCGGGTGGGGAAATTCTCGGTGTAGAAGGTCGGAATGGCGCCATAGCCGAAGCCGAAAACGAAGCCGAAGCCGACGATCTCGGCGATGGCGGCGAGGAGGAAGCTGCCGGTGTTGACGAGGTAGAAATAGGGGATGGCGAAGACCAGGAAGACGACCGCCGAGACGAGCAGGATGGTGCGGCGGTTGATGAGGTCGGCGAGCAGCGAGCCGATGATCATGAACACCAGCATGAAGCCGGCGGCGATGAGGCCGATCGTCTCGGGCGTGCTGCCGGGGAAGCCCACCGCCTTCATGTAGCCGGTGCCGAAGACGAAATAGAGGAAGAAGGCGCCGCCGAACATGGCGTTCACCATCGAGGTGCGCAGGATGGTGAGCGGCATGTCGCGCCAGACGTCGCGCGCGGGTGAGGAGAGGACGGCGCCGCCGGTCTTGTGCCGCTCGAAGACGAAGCTGTCCTCGGTGCTCGTGCGGATGATGACGCCGACGATGGCGACGAGGAAGCCGACGAAGAAGAAGATGCGCCAGCCCCAGAGGGTGAAATCCGCCGGCGTCATCAGCGATTTGACGAACAGCACCGAGCCGAAGCCGAGCAGCAGGCCGAGGGGGATGGCAAAGCCGACCCAGGCGCCCCAGAAAGCGCGGTGCTTCGATCGCGCCGCCTGCTCCACCACCCAGGTGGAGGCGGTGCCGAACTCGGCGCCGAAGCTGATGCCCTGGATCAGACGGAAGAAGATGAGGAGCGCCGGCGCGACGACGCCGATGGTGTCATAGGCCGGCGTCAACCCGATCAGCAGCGTGCTGACGCCCATCAGCACCAGCGCATAGACCATGGCGTCCTTGCGCCCGCGGCGATCGGCGATATGGCCGAAGATGAAGGCGCCGATCGGCCGGATGATGATGCCGAGGCCGTAGACGCCGATGGCCGCGGCCACCGCCGCGAGCTGCGGCAGCTTGAAGAAGAGGCCGCCCCAGACGGTGGCGGCGATGACGCCCGTGACCAGGAAGTCGTACTGCTCGATCACCGACCCGATGATGCTGGCGAGGGCGACGCGGTAGATCTGCTGCTGCGTGGGACCGGCGGCAGCTTGGGCAGTAAGCGGAATATCGGGTGTCGACGTCGCCATTGGGCTCCTCGGGACGATACGGAAGTGCGGCAGGTTGCCGCTCGCTCCATAGCCGTCAACCCGCAAAAAAGCAAAGCGGCCCACGAGAGAAGCGCGAATCCGGCAACTCAAGGCCGGGGCCCATTGGGGCCGCGCAGCCGCGACATTTGCCTTGGCCCACAAGCCCGCGCCGTCAGTCCCTATCCACATCTTCGAGGCGAACACC
The DNA here is from genome assembly GCA_035642295.1 of Allostellaceae bacterium. Classification (GTDB taxonomy): domain Bacteria; phylum Pseudomonadota; class Alphaproteobacteria; order ATCC43930; family CGMCC-115725; genus DAHUYF01. Next base: position 2,436 of record DASQSR010000572.1, read on the forward strand.
CCGGCCCGCGCGGATGCTGGCGCGCGCCTTTTCGATTCGCCGCAGGAAACGCGGATCGTTCTCGAGCCGGTACTCGAACCAGTCATCCTCGGATTCGAAGCCGATCAGCACCCCGGCCGGCTTGCCGTGGCGCGTGATGACAATTTCCTGCTTCTCTGCCTCGCGCAAAAACCGCGAGAGGTCGTCCTTGACCTCAGACAGCGGGACTTCCTTCATTCCGGACTTCCGAACCGAGCGAGCCATGATTCCGCCTCCGATTTCGCCACGATCGCCAACACTTCGACGATCCCGTCCGACACGTCGTAAAATACCCTGATCTCGCCGACACGAAGCCGGAACTGCGGTCGGGCGACGCCACGAAGCCGCTTGATGCGGCTCCGGCTCGCCTTGCGAGGTTCATGCCGCAGGTGGGTTTCGAGCGCTCGCCGCAGCTCCGACCGGATACCCGCCTTCAGCCGCTTCAGGTCCTCGACGGCTTCCGGTGCCAAGACGATCTCGAAGGGCATTCTGGCTAAATTCTAGCCAGAACGAGCGCTGCGTCAAATCGCGCAGGACCAGGACGCGAGTGCCCGATAGACCGGACGACCTAGACCGCGATGTTGAGGGCCTGGCCGCGGTTGGGATCGCTGGAGGCGGCGGGCGGCGGCGCCGAGGGCGATTGGGAATTGCTGCCGGGCGTGGTGGGGGCGCCGCGGGCTGCGGATTGGGCTTGGCTGGGATCAGGGTCTGGCCGAGAGGCAGCTGGATCGGCGGGCCGGCGCTGAGGGTGCTGGTGCACATAGGGGTCCGATCCTGAACAGCCGGCGATCCCTGAGGGTAGCCGGTAAAGCCCAACGAGGGCTTACCCCCGGATCGACACAATGCCGGCGCGCCCCCGCTCGGGTCAGAACCGGTTCGCGTAGAGGACGACGGGAATGAGCGAAGCGATGGTGAGGACGCCGGTCACGAGGACGCCGACGAGATAGCGCCCTTCCGGCTTCAGCGCGATAACGCCCTGGCTCAGAGCCAAGGCCGCCACGCCGGCGATGAGGCCGGCCGCGATCATGGCGATGCCGGTGGCGAAGTTGATCTTGTACCACGCCTCGAGCGAGGAGAAGCTCGTCGGCGTGCGATAGCCGTAGAACCGGTTCGGCGGCACCAGCTTCAGCGCCAGCGGAATCCCCAGCGCGAGCATCAACGCCGGCAGCGCGAAGAAGAGGGTTCTGAGCATGGGTCTGCCCCGCAGCTTCGGCGGCGACCGCGTTCCGGCTACACTCCGCCCGGCCACAATTTACTCCGAGGACCTTCCCATGCGCACCGCACTTTTCCTCTTGCTGGCCCTTTTTCTTGGCTCCGCCGCGGCCGAGGCGAGGAACACCGAATACCATCTCGCCATCGCCGACGTGCTGCACGGCCCCGATGCCGGGCATCTCGACGGCGTCGCGTTTTATTTCGGCAAGCAGAGCGCGCCGCCCGTGGCCCAGCGCTTCGGCGACTACGTGGCCAACCGCAAGTCCAACTCCTTTGGCAGGAGCGATCAGGATGCCTGCCGCCGGGCGATGCTCGATGCCCTCATCGCGCTGCGCGATCGCGCCAAGGAATTGGGCGGCAACGCCGTCATCAACATCGTGAGCTACTACTGGAAGCGCCCCGCCTCGAGCGAGAGCGACTACGAATGCCACGCCGGCGGCTTCGTCGCCGGCGTCGCGCTCAAGGGCACGGTGGTGACGCTCGGCGGACGGTGACGATCGGCCACGCAAGAAGAAGCCGAAATCAACTTCGACCCCGTTTATTCTCCCGCCGTCTCGAACTGAGTTCGCCGGTCCGCCTACGCCAAGGCTTCGGTGGACACCCTACGCCAAGGCCCCGGGTGGCGCGCCACCCGAAGCCTTGGCGTAGGGTGGCGTCCCCGGGGTGACTCGAACACCCGACCCACAGTTTAGGAATTTGTTGAGCGCCGAGGAAATCCCAGGGTTTTCTGACTTTTCTGTCCGCTGCGATCCGCAGAAATCCGCCATTGTCTCGAGGCGCAGTCAGAAAAAGACGTATCCAGCAGA
>DASQSR010000573.1:0-4597 GCA_035642295.1 Allostellaceae bacterium
CAACGACACGGTCGGCTGGCGGGAAACCTGTTTCGCATGGGCGGCGCTTCACCTCGCGCTCGGGCTTCCGCTGAACGCGCTGCTGATCCCGCGTGGGACGATCCCTGCGCCCACGATCTCGCGTCCCAGCAGCGCCACGGAAATTCCGCCAAGTCGGTTCGCGTTCGTCGCACTCTCCTTCGTCTTCGCCGCGACGTGGTTCGTGTCCACCGCCATGGCGGCGCATTTGCCGCGTCTGCTCGAGAGCGCGGGCGCGAGCCCGGCCGCCGCGATCGCCGCGGCGGCCCTGGTCGGACCGGCGCAAGTCGCGGCTCGGGTCGTCGAGTTCAGTCTGATGCGGTGGCTCAACCCGCTGCGCGCGGCGCAGGTCGCGACCCTTCTGCATCCGTTGGGAGCCGTTGCGCTGATGGCCGCCGGCGCTCCCGCCGTCGCGATCTTCGCCGTGCTTCACGGCGCCGGCAACGGCTTGTTGACGATCGCCAAGGGGACGCTCCCCTTGGTGATCTTCGGTCCGAGCGGCTATGGCCTCCGCACGGGGTGGCTTTCCGCGCCCGCCCGCATGATGCAGGCGGCCGCGCCGTTCCTGTTCGGCCTCTGCATCGACCTCTGGGGCTCGGGCGCGGTCGTCGTTTCCTCCGGGCTCAGTCTCGCCGCGCTCGTCGCGTTGTTGGCGATGCGAGCTCCGAGAAACGCGGCGCGACAAGCGACGTAGCCCGGCGCGCGGCATTCGCCGGTCGAGCGATCGCCCCGAGCGCGATCGGCCTGCCCAGCCGGGGTTCGACTCTTCCGGAAATCTCGTTGACTTGCCTGCCGTCGAAATGTAGCTTCGAGAATGTTGGAATTGTTGGTGATGCGGTGCGGAGCTACGGCGACGTTCGAGGTGTCGAATGTTGCCCGATGCCGGCCTCGCCGAGGTGGGGCGATCGGCTGAACTTCGTCGCCGCGGCGTGTCGTTGGGCGTCGCGCTACGGGCGGCGCGCGGCTTACGAGCTGCTCGACGATCACCTGCTCGACGACCTCGCTCTCGACGAGGACGGTCGATTGCGCAGGCGGCGCGACCGGGAAGCGGTGTTCCGAAAAGTGTGGCTGGCCGGCTGCGGAGGGTTCCTGTGAGCATGAAGTTCACGACGAGTGAGGCCACTCGCGCTCTGGGAGCGCTGGCGCAGGAGACGCGTCTCGAGCTTTTCCGAATGCTCGTCGAGCGAGGCCCGGCCGGGCTCTCGGCGGGCGTCTTGGCCGAACGTCTGAAGGTGCCCCCGTCGTCGCTGTCGTTCCACCTGCGGGCGCTTCAGCATGCGGGATTGATCACGCAGCGCCGAGTGAGCCGGCAGATGATCTATGCCGCGGACTTCGGATCGATGAACGCGGTGATCCAATACCTGACCGAGAATTGCTGCGGGGCGCAGGGTGTCTGCGCCCCTGCCTGCGACCCCGGTGCCGCTCTTGCGGCAGGAGAAGCCCGAGATGAGGCGGCCCCAAGCCGCCGTCGCCGATGACGCCGAAGGCGGAGCGCGACCATGACCAAGCCCTACAACGTCCTCTTCCTCTGCACGGGAAACTCCGCCCGCAGCATCATGGCCGAAGTGATCCTGCGTCGTTGGGGAGGTGGCCGGTTTGAGGCGTTCAGCGCGGGCAGCCATCCGCGCGGAGCCGTGCATCCGATGACGATCGAGCTCCTGAAGCGGCTCCATCACTCGACCGAGGGCTTGCGCAGCAAGAGCTGGGACGAATTCGCCCGTCCAGGCAGTCCGCCGCTCGACTTCGTGTTCACGGTTTGCGACCAGGCCGCGGCTGAAGTTTGTCCGGTGTGGCCTGGCCAGCCGATGACGGCGCATTGGGGGGTCGAGGATCCGGTGGCCTTCGAAGGGCCCGAGGACAAGAAGAGGGAGCTCTTCAAGCGCGCTTATTTCCTGCTCGACAACCGCATCAAGCTCTTCACCAGCCTGCCGCTGGAGAAGCTGGATCGCCTCAGCCTGCAAAAGCGCATCGACCAGATCGGCCGCACAAAATTGGCCGAGGGCGAGATGCCGAAGACGGAGACGGCGAACTGACGCCGACGACCGCCCCCGCGCCCTTGTTCCGGGGCGCGATCCCTTGATCCTTACCCGAACTGCCGGAGAAGGGCTCATGTCGAAACTGTTCAACGTGCTCTTTTTGTGCACCGGAAATTCGGCGCGGAGCATCCTGGTGGAGGCGATCGTGACCCGACTGGGATCGGGTCGCTTCCGCGCGTTCAGCGCCGGCAGCCATCCGAAAGGCTCCGTCCACCCGCTGGCGCTTGAATTGCTGCAATCAAAGGATTTCCCCATCGAGGGGCTCCGGAGCAAAAGCTGGGATGAATTCGCGGCGGCCGGCGCGCCGGAGATGCAGCTCATCGTCACGGTTTGCGATCAGGCGGCGGGCGAGGTCTGTCCGATCTGGCCGGGGCATCCGGTGGTCGTGCATTGGGGCCTGCCGGACCCGGCGGCCGCGGTTGGAACGCTCGAGGAGCGACGGCGGGCTTTCGAGGATGCGTTCCTCACGCTCGAGCGCCAGATTCACATGCTCATTAGCATGCCCGTGGAGGCGTTCGATCTCGAGACATTGAAGCGTCGAACCCAGGAGATCGCGGCACTGCCGAGCCAAACCGCTCGCGAAGCAGCGCGATGACCGCGGACCTGGCGGCGAAGCCTCGCGCGGCCGCTCGCGGATTGGAGCCTTCCCTGGTCCACGCGGCGTCCTGCGAGTTCGTCGCGACCGGTCTCTTGCTGATCGGCGTGGTGGGATCGGGTATCATGGCTCAGCGGCTGTGCGGGGGAAATATCGGGCTCGCGCTGCTGGCGAACGCCATCGCCACCGGCGGCGCGCTGGTCGCCCTTATCCTCGCCTTCGGCCCGCAATCGGGCGCTCATATGAATCCGGTCGTCACGCTCGCGGCTGCCTTGACGAATGGTCTCAGATGGCGATTCGCGGCAGCCTATTTGCCCGCCCAGATCGCCGGCGCCGTCGTGGGCGTCTGGATCGCCCATGTCATGTTCGAGCTGCCCATCCTGCAATTCAGCGAGCATGTGCGGACCGGGATCGGACAATGGGTCGCGGAGGCGGTCGCGACCTTCGGCCTGCTCGTCACCATCTGGGGCTGCCGCGCCTATCGCGGGCCGGCGACGGCGTTCGCGGTCGCCGGCTACATTACCGGCGCTTACTGGTTCACCGCCTCGACGTCCTTCGCCAATCCGGCGGTGACGGTCGCTCGGGCGCTCACCGACACCTTTGCCGGGATCCGGCCGGTCGATGCGCCGGGCTTCATCCTGGCTCAGCTCATCGGCCTGATTGTCGCGCTCCCCCTGATCCGTAGCTTCGGATCCGTGGAGCCCGTCGACGGCTGACGCGTTCGCTTTAGCGCGCCGAACCGCGCTTCAAAGCAACCGCCCAAATCGCTCGTGGCGCGCCTCAGCCTCAATAGGTGGCGCGGCCGCCCGAGAGGTCGAAGACGCCGCCGGTGCTGAAGGAGCATTCCTCGGAGGCGAGCCAGGCGACCATCGCGGCGATCTCCTCGACCGTGCCGAAGCGGTGCAGCGGGATCTTCGACAGCATGTAGTCGATATGCTGCTGCGTCATCTGCGCGAACATGCCGGTCTTGACCGCCGCGGGTGTCACGCAGTTGACGCGGATATTGGTCTCGGCGAGCTCCTTGCCGAGCGACTTGGTCAACGCGATCACCCCGGCCTTGGCGGCGGAGTAGGCCGAGGCATTGGGATTGCCTTCCTTGCCGGCGATCGAGGCGATGTTGACGATGCGGCCGTAATTGCGCCGCTCCATTCCCGGCACGACGGCGCGGCAGCAGAGGAAAACGCCGGTCAGGTCGATGTCGATGACCTGACGCCAGGCCTCGGCGGGATACTGGGCGACGGTGGTGTTGGGGCCGGTAATGCCGGCGCTGGCGACGAGAATGTCGACCGGTCCGAGCCGCCGCTCGGTCTCGCCCAGCGCCGCGGCGACCGAGGCCTCGTCGGTCACGTCGACGCGGCAGCCGATCGCGCCGGCGAGCCGCGCCGCTGCCGCTTCGGCGCCGTCCACATCCCAGAGCGCCGGCTTTGCGCCGCAGCGCAGGAACCGCTCGGCACAGGCGAGGCCGATGCCGCGGGCTCCTCCGGTGATGACGGCGACGCGGCTTCTGAGATCGATGTCGTTCATGGCTCCTCCGATCGCTGGTTCATTTTGTCGCGCGACAAGATAGGCCAAAGCGCCGCACCGCGACACCGGAACAGGCGCCGGGCCGGCGACCACTGCCATCACCGAGCGAACGCCGCCGGGCGCTCGCGCGAAGAAGAAGAGGCGCGGCGCCTTTTCGGCGTTAACCATAATTGAATAATTGATAGACAGCTTGCCTGCGCCCTATGGTACGGAAGCTGCGACCTGCCCGCTCGTCGCGGGCAACGCGAGGGGATCTCTCTTTCTTTCTCTCTCTCCACGAACGGACAGGAAATGCAAGCGCATTGGCGCGTAGGCTGTCTTCTGACAGCCCTTGCTGCACCATTGCCGGTACTGGCGGCGGGTGCGGCTGATCAGAGGCGGGGCGCCTGCTGCTCGGCACGGTGATCGACCGGCTCGACCGGCG
>DASQSR010000574.1:0-4496 GCA_035642295.1 Allostellaceae bacterium
GGAGAATCTGGAGATGGGCGCCGTGGTGCGCCGCGCCCGCAGCGGCGCGGCGGCGATGATGGCGCGGGCGTTCGGTCTCTTTCCGCGGCTCGCCGAGCGCAGCACGCAGCTCGCCGGCACGCTCTCGGGCGGCGAGCAGCAGATGCTGGCGATCGCTCGCTGCCTCATGGGCCAGCCGCGCCTCATCATGCTCGACGAGCCGTCGCTGGGCCTGGCGCCGGTCGTCGTCGAGGAGGTCTTCCGCGTCGTGCGCGAGCTCAATGAGCGCGACGGCCTCACCCTCGTGCTCGTCGAGCAGAACGTCGCGCAATCGCTGGCCCTCGCCGATCGCGGCTATGTCCTCGAGAACGGCCGCATCGTCATGGCCGGCAGCGGCGCCGAGCTCCTCGCCGACGACCGCGTCCGCCGCGCCTATGTCGGCTTGTGAGGCCGCGAGCCTCGGCCGCTGAGGGGTGCGCGGGTATCATGGTGGCGGCATCCCGGCGCGACGTTTCCGCCGGGGGGTGAGTCAGTGAATCACTTTGCTCCCCGGGGGATCAGCGGCGCTGCAGCTCCCGGCGCAGCAGCGCCGCGCCGGCGCCGAGCGCCTGCAGCTTGGCATAGGCGAGGCCGCGGTCGAGCGGCGCCATGCCGCAATTGGTGCAGGCCTGGAGCTTCTCGGCCGGCACGAAGTCGAGCGCGCGGCGCAGCGTCGCCGCCACTTCCTCGGGCGTCTCGACATGCTCGCTGGCGACGTCGATCGCGCCCAGCAGCACGTCCTTGCCCTTGAGCAGCCCGACGAGGCTGAGTGGCACGTGCGAGTTGATGCATTCGAGCGACACCTGGTCGATCGTGCTTGCGGCCAGCGCCGGGAAGATCTCCTCGTATTGCCGCCACTCGCCGCCGAGGCTCGCTTTCCACTCGATATTCGCCTTGATGCCGTAGCCGTAGCAGATATGCACCGCGGTCTTGCAGGAAAGGCCCTCTCGCGCCTTCTCGAGCGCGGCGATCCCCCACTCCTTCACTTCGTCCATGTAGACGTTGAAGGCGGGCTCGTCGAACTGGATGACGTCGACGCCGAGCGCCGCCAGCTCGCGCGCCTCCTCGTTGAGGAGCTCGGCAAAGCGCATCGCCATCTGGACCCGGTCGCCGTAATGCGCGTCGGCGACGGTGTCGACGATCGTCATCGGTCCCGGCAGGGTGAATTTGAGCTTCCGCCGCGTATGGGCGCGCGCCAGCGCCGCTTCCGTGCGGTGCACCGGGCGCTTGCGCCGCAGCGGCCCGGTCACCGTCGGCACCTCGGCGGTATAGCGGTTGTTGCGGATCCCCATGGCGACGCGGCGGGCGAAATCGATGCCCTCGACCTGCTCGAGGAAGCCGTGGACGAAATGCTGGCGCGACTGCTCGCCGTCGGTGACGATGTCGATGCCGGCATCCTCCTGCTCCTTGAGGATGAGGAGCGTGGCGTCGCGCTTGGCCTCGTCGAGCGCCGTCCCCTGCTGCGCCCAAGGCGCCCAGAGCCGCTTGGGCTCGGCGAGCCAGAAGGGCTTGGGCAGGCTGCCGGCGATCGTGGTCTCGAGCATCTCTTCCTCCCGCGCCGCGGCGGCGGCGTTGTTGTGGCGCGATCATAATCCGGGCTAGGCTCGGACGCGACAGGGAGGAGACGCATGGGGCAAGAAGGCGCCCGGCGCCGGCTGTTCGCCGCGCCGGACGTGCTCGTCGAGAAGCTCCCGGGCGGCGGCATGATCCTGCGCTCGCCCTATCCGCTCGGCGATTATCCGCGCTCGCTCGGCGCGCTCCTCCAATCCTGGGCCGAGCGCGCACCGCACCGCATTTTCTTGGCGCAGCGCGATGCCGCCGGCGAGTGGCGGCGCGTCTCCTATGGCGAAGCGCTCGCCGCCGCCCGCGCGATCGGCGAGGCGCTGCTCGGCCGCGGCCTCGGCCTGGAGCGGCCGGTGATGATCCTGTCCGACAACGGCATCGAGCATGCCTTGCTGGCGCTCGGCGCCATGCATGTCGGCGTGCCGGTCGCGCCGGTCTCGACCGCCTACGCGCGCCTCTCGCAGGATTTCGCCAAGCTGCGGCAGGTCCGCGACGCGGTCGAGCCCGGCCTCGTCTTCGCGGATGACGGCGAGCGCTACGCCGCGGCGCTTGCCGCTCTCGGCCTCGGCGATGCCGAGCTGGTGGTCGCCGCGAACCCGCCGCGGGGGCTGCGCGCGACCGAATTCGCCGCCCTCGTCAACGCGACGCCGGGCGCCGCGGTCGATCGCGCCTGTGCCGCGGTCGGGCCCGACACGGTCGCGAAGATCCTCTTCACTTCGGGCTCGACCGGCGCGCCCAAGGGCGTCGTCAACACTCAGCGCATGCTTACCGCGAACCAGGAAATGTATGCCCGGCTCTGGCCGTTCCTCGAGGAGCGGCCGCCGGTGCTGCTCGACTGGTTGCCGTGGAACCACACCTTTGGCGGCAATTCCGATTTCAACATGGTGCTGCGCAATGGCGGCACGCTCTACATCGACGAGGGGCGGCCCGTGCCCGGCCTCATCGAGAAGAGCATCGCCAATCTGCGCGAGGTGTCGCCGACGCTCTATCTCAACGTGCCGCGCGGCTTTGCCATGGTGCTCGACTATCTCGAGCGCGACGCCGCGCTGGCGCGCCGCTTCTTCCGCGAGCTCGATCTCGTGCTCTATGCCGGCGCGGCGCTGCCGCAAAGTCTGTGGCAGCGGCTCGAAGCGCTGTCGCTCGCCGCGACTGGCCACAAGGTGCCGATGGTGTCGGCCTGGGGAACGACCGAGACGGCGCCGCTGGCGACGCTCGTCCACTATCCGATCGAGCGCGCCGGCAATATCGGCCTGCCGGCGCCGGGCGCGGAAGTAAAGCTGGTGCCCGAGGGCGACAAGCTCGAGATCCGCGTCCGCGGCCCCAACATCACGCCGGGCTATTGGAAGCGGCCCGACCTCACCGCCGCGGCCTTCGACGAGGAGGGCTTCTACCGGCCCGGCGATGCGGCGCGGCTCGAGGATCCCGACGAGCCGCGGCGCGGCATCGTCTTCGACGGCCGCCTCGGCGAGAATTTCAAGCTTTCCTCCGGCACCTGGGTCACCGTCGGCGCGCTGCGCGTCGCGCTCATCGCCGCCTGCGCGCCCGTTGTCGAGGACGCGGTGATCACCGGACATGACCGCGACGAGATCGGCCTCCTGATCTTCCCGAGCCTCGCCGGCTGCCGCGGCCTCTGCCCGCATCTCGCCGCCGACGCGCCGCTTGCCGCGCTCCTCGGCGAGGAGCGCGTGCGCGAGGCGCTGGCCGTGGCGCTCGCCCGCCACAACGCCGCGGCGCTCGGCAACTCGCATCGCGTCACGCGCGCGCTGCTGCTCGCCGAGCCGCCCTCGATCGACCAGGGCGAGATCACCGACAAGGGCTACATCAATCAGCGCGCCGTGCTCACCCATCGCGCGGCGCTGGTCGAGCGTCTTTACGCCGAGCCCGCCGCCGTGGAAGTCATCCTGCCGCGCTGACGCGCTCGACGAATTCCGCCATCGCTTCCAGCGCCGTTCGCTCTTGGTCGCGATGGGGCGAATGCTTGCAGTGGCGCAGCAGCAGCGGCGTGAACGGACCCTTGACGCCGCGCGCGATCGCCTCGAGCTGGCGAGGCGTCCCGTATTCGTCCTCGGCGCCCTGGATCGCCAGCACCGGCGCGGTGATGCCGGGGAGATATTCCTCGATGTTCCAGTCGCGGAACGCGGCGTTGAGCCAGGCGTCGTTCCAGCCGCGAAAAGCGCTGTCGACATCCGCGTGATAGCGCAGGAGGCGCTGGCGCAGATCGCCGGTCTCGTAAGCGGTGCGCGCCGCGGCAATGCTGGCGAGGCTCGCCTCCTCGACGAAGACGTGCGGCGCTTCGAGGATGAGCGCGCGCACCGGCCAGCGCCCGCTGCCGGCATGGATCAGCGCGATCGACGCGCCATCGCTGTGGCCGACGAGAATGACACCCGCGAGCCCCAGCCGCTCGCGCAGCTCCGGCAGGCTTGCCAGCGCCTCGTCATGCATGTAGCGCGGGCCGTGCGGCGCGGCGAGGGAATCGGACTGTCCGTAGCCGTAGCGCGAATAGGTGACGACCGGCGCGCCCGTCTCCGCGGCGAGCTTCTGCGGGAAGTCGCGCCACAGCGCGACCGAGCCCAACCCTTCATGCAGCAGGAGCAAGGTCGGCATCGCCGGCTTGCCGGGGATGCGCTCGTATTCGAGGCGATGGCCGCCCGCGGTCACGAACGGCATGCGCGCCTCGGGACAGCGAGCCTGACGCGCGCGCGCAGCGTCACGCCGGCGAAACCGTGCTGCGCGCCCGCAGCTTGAAGCGCTGGATCTTGCCCGTCGCGGTCTTGGGCAGCTCGTCGATGAACTCGATCCAGCGCGGATACTTGTAGCGCGCCAGCCGGTGCTTCACGTGATCCTGCAGCTCGAGCGCCAGCTCGGAGGAGCCGGCAACGCCGGGCCGCAGCACGACATAAGCCTTGGGCTTCACC
>DASQSR010000575.1:0-2487 GCA_035642295.1 Allostellaceae bacterium
TAGGAAGAATCTCGGCGCCGCCGTGACGCCGAACCGGGGGAGAGTGGAAATGTCTGGAATGAAACGCGCCCTGCTGGGGCTGGCGCTCGCCTTGATCGCGAGCAGCGCGGCCGTTGCGCAATCGGCGCCGATTGAAATCCAATGGTGGCATGCGATGACGAGCGTCAATGGCGAGCTCGTCAACAAGATGGCCGACGAGTTCAACAAGTCGCAGACGAAATACAAGGTCGTGCCGGTCTACAAGGGCGGCTATGCCGACACGATGCAGGCGGCGATCGCCGCTTATCGCGCCGGCGACCCACCGGCGATCGTGCAGATCTTCGAGGTCGGCACGGCGACGATGATGGCGGCCAAGGGCGCGGTGAAGCCGGTCTATCAGCTGATGGCCGAAGCCGGCGAGAAGTTCGATCCCAAGCCCTACCTCCCGGCGATCACCGGCTATTTCAGCACCGCGGACGGCAAGATGCTGTCGCTGCCCTTCAACAATTCGACGGCGATCCTCTACTACAACAAGGACGCCTTCACCAAGGCGGGCCTCGATCCGGCAAAGCCGCCCAAGACCTGGCCCGAGGTCTTCGCCGACGCCAAGAAGATTCGCGCCGCGGGCTATCCCTGCGGCTTCACCAGCTCGTGGATCTCCTGGATCCAGATCGAGCAGTTCAGCGCCTGGCACAACCTGCCGATCGGCACCAAGGCGAACGGCATGGAAGGCACCGATACGCGGCTCGAGTTCAACAACCCGTACGTCGTGCGCCACATCCGCAATCTCGCCCAAGCGGAGAAGGACAAGACCTTCGACTATGGCGGCCGCACCACCGAGCCGGACCAGAAATTCGTCAGCGGCGAATGCGGCATGACGCTCAACTCCTCGGCCTATTACGGCCTGGCCAAGGCAGGCGCGAAATTCCCCTTCGGCGTCGGTGAGCTGCCGTATTACCCCGACGTCAAGGGCGCGCCGCAGAACTCGATCATCGGCGGCGCGAGCCTCTGGGTGATGGCCGGCAAGACGCCGCAGGAGTACAAGGGCGTCGCCGAGTTCCTGAGCTTCCTCTCGAGCACGCCGCAGCAGGTGCGCTGGCACGAGATGACCGGCTATCTGCCGATCACCAAGGCCGCTTACGAGGCGACCAAGGCGAGCGGCTTCTACGCCCAGCATCCCGGCGCGGAGCTGGCGGTGCTGCAGATGACGCGCAAGCCGCCGACCGAGAATTCCCGCGGCCTGCGCTTCGGCAACTTCCTCCAGATCCGCGACGTCATCGCCGAGGAGCTCGAAGGCGCGTTCTCCGGCAAGGAGACGGCGCAGCAGGCGCTCGACAACGCGGTGCGCCGCGGCAACGTGCTGCTGCGGCAATTCGAGGCCGCGACGCAGTAATCCCGCTCGATATGCGCGTCGAAGCTACCCCCCTCCCTAACCCTCCCCCTCAAGGGGGGAGGGAATTGTGCGGCGCCTCGGTGCAATCCCCCTCCCCCCTTGAGGGGGAGGGAGGGGCGGGGGGTAACGCGCCCGGGTTGTTGCTCTGAGCCATGCAGCGGCGCGTCATCTTTCGCGGCAAGGCACTGCCCTATCTCCTGGTGGCGCCTCAGCTCGCGGTGACGCTGGTCTTCTTCTTCTGGCCGGCGGCGCAGGCCTTCTGGCAGTCGATGCATCGCGAGGATCCCTTCGGGCTCTCCTCGCGCTTCGTCGGTCTCGCCAATTTCGCCGCCGTGCTCGCCGATCCCGACTATCTCGACGCGATCGGCCGCACCGTCGTCTTCAGCCTCGCGGTCACGGCGCTGGTGCTGGTGCCGTCGCTGCTGCTGGCGGTGATGGCCGATCGCGTGGTGAAGGCGGCCGCCGCCTACAAGACGGTGCTGCTGCTGCCCTATGCCGTGGCGCCGGCGGTGGCGGGCGTGCTCTGGCTCTTTCTCTTCTATCCCGGCGTCGGCCCGCTCGCCTTCGCTTTGGCCCGGCTCGGCATCGACTGGAACTACCTGCTCGACGGCGGCCAGGCGATGGCGCTCGTCATCGTCATCGCCGCGTGGAAGCAGATCAGCTACAACTTCCTCTTCTTCCTCGCCGGGCTGCAATCGATCCCGAAATCGCTGCTCGAGGCCGCGGCGATCGACGGCGCCGGCGGCGCGCGCCGCTTCTGGACGATCGTCTTCCCGCTGCTCTCTCCCACCGCCTTCTTCCTCGTCGTCGTCGATGTCGTCTATGCCTTCTTCGACACGTTCGGCGTCATTCGCAGCGTCACCGCCGGCGGGCCCGGCAAATCGACCGAGATCCTGGTCTACAAGGTCTACTACGACGGCGTCGTCGCGCTCGATCTCGGCGGCTCCGCGGCGCAATCGGTCATTCTCATGGCAATCGTGGTGGCGCTCACCGCGCTCCAGTTCCGCTATGTCGAGCGCAAGGTGCATTACTGATGCGGACGCGGCCGGCATCGCTGGGGCTCGTTCCTCACCTCATTCTCTGGGGCGGCGTCCTCCTGGTGGCCTTCCCGATCT
>DASQSR010000576.1:0-4280 GCA_035642295.1 Allostellaceae bacterium
GCTGAGGTCGCCTCGTCGAAGATGAGGATGCGCGGCGCCTTGAGGATGACGCGGGCGATGGCGACGCGCTGCTTTTCACCGCCGGACAGCTTCAGGCCGCGCTCGCCGACCGCGCTCTGGTAGCCGTCGGGAAGCGCGGCGATGAAATCGTGGATGCGGGCGTGCCGGGCCGCTTCCTCGATCTCGGCATCGCTCGCGCCCGGGCGGCCATAGGCGATGTTGTAGCGGATGGTGTCGTTGAACAGCACCGTGTCCTGCGGCACGACGCCGATCGCGCGCCGCAGGCTGTCCTGCGTCACGTCGCGCAGATCGTGCCCATCGATGCGGATGGCGCCGCCTTGGACGTCGTAGAAGCGGAAGATGAGGCGGGCGATGGTCGATTTGCCCGCGCCGCTGGGGCCGACGATCGCCACGGTGCCGCCGGACGGCACGCGGAATGAGACTTCGTGCAGGATCGGGCGGCGCGGATCGTAGTGGAAGGAAACGCGGTCGAAGACGACCTCACCTGCCGGCACCCCGAGCGGCAGCGCACCCGGCCGGTCCTCGATCTCCGCCTTCACCCCCAATAGACGGAACATCGATTCGAGGTCGGTCAGCGACTGCTTGATGTTGCGGTAGACCATGCCAAGGATGTTGAGCGGCGCATAGAGCTGCACCAGGTAGGAATTGACCAGCACGAAGTCGCCAACCGTCATCTCGCCGCGCGCGACGCCGTATCCGGCGAGCAGCATCACGGTGACGAGCCCGGTGGCGATGATGATGCCCTGGCCGATATTGAGCGCCGAGAGCGTCGTCTGGCTCCTGACCGCGGCGCGCTCATAGGCGCGCAGCGCCTTGTCGAAGCGCTCCGCCTCGTGCGCCTCGTTGGCGAAGTACTTCACCGTCTCGAAATTGAGGAGGCTGTCGATCGCCCTGGTGTTGGCTTCGCTGTCGCGCTCGTTCATCTCGCGGCGGAACTTGATGCGCCAATCGGTGACGGCGAAGGTGAAGGCGATGTAGGCGACGACGGTGGCAAGCGTCGCGAGCGCGAAGCTGGCGCGGTAGAAGCTCCAGAGGATGCCGCAGACGAGCAGAATCTCGATCAGCGTCGGCACCACGCTGAACAGCAGGTAGGACAGCAGGAACTCGGTGCCGCGGATGCCGCGCTCGATGGCGCGGGAGAGGCCCCCGGTCTGGCGGTCGAGATGGAAGCGCAGCGACAGGGCGTGGAGGTGCCGGAAGGTCGAGAGCGCGAGGCGCCGCACGGCGCGCTGCCCGACCTTGGCGAAGACGGCGTCGCGCAGCTCGGCGAAGAGCTGGGCGCCGACGCGCGCTACGCCATAGGCGATGACCAGCATCACCGGCACGGCGATGACGGCATGGGCGGGCGAGAGACGATCGACCGCGCCCTTGTAGAGCAGCGGCACATAGACGTTGACGAGCTTGGCGCCGACCAGGAAAGCGAGCGACAGCAGCACCCGCGCGCGCAGGCCCCAATCGCTTGGCCAGAGGTAGGGTGCGAGCCGGCGCACCGCCTTCAGCTCCTGGCGCAGGCCGACCTCGCTGCCCTTGCCGAGCTTCGGCGCGGCGACGCGCTCGCCTCTCATGAGGGTATGCGCTCGCGCCGGACGCGTGGCACGCGCGAGGCGAGCGCCAGGACCAGCACCATCACGGCGGCGCCGGCATAGTAAGGCGCATCGCGGCCGAAACCCTGGAACAGCGGGCCGGCGATGGCGGGCCCCAGAATGCGCGAGAGGCTGCTGGCGGATTGCGAGACGCCGAGAATGCCGCCGCGCTCGCCGCTGCCGGCTTCGAGCGAAATGAGGCTGGTGAGCGAGGGATTGAGGAGACCCATGCCGAGGGCAAGGCAGGTGTCGACGACGAGGACACGCCAGACCGCCAGCGCGAAGGGCAGGCCCAGAAGCCCCAGCGCGATGAGGACGGCGCCGGCGAGAACGAGCCGCGCCTCGCCGAAGCGCCGCGACAGCCGGCCGATCAACCCGCCCTGCACCGCCACCAGCACCAGGCCGACATAGAGGAAGTTGAAGCCGACGGCGCGCGGGCCCCAGGCGAGCGCGCGGTTCGCCCAGAGGGCGAAGGTCGTCTCCATCGCGGCAAAGGCGGTGATGGTGATGAAGAGCAGCAGGATGAGGCGGCGCAGCACCGGCCGGGTTGCGACGTCCCGCGCCACCTGCCAGCGGCTCGGCCGCCTCGCGGCGGTGCGCGCGCTTTCGGGCAGGCTCTCCTTGAGGCGCGCCAGCGCAACGACGAAAGCGAGGGCGGAAAGGCCGGCGGCGAGGAAGGCGGGACGCGCCAGCGCCGCCGCCGAGGCATTGCTGCCGGCGAGGAGCCCGCCCAGCGCCGGACCGAAGGTGAAGCCGAGGCCGAAGGCGGCGCCGATCATCCCCATCCCCTTGGCGCGCGTCTCCGATGTGGTGACGTCGCTGATATAGGCCTGCGCCGCGGCGATGTTGCCGGCGCCGGCGCCGGCGAGAAGCCGGGCCGCGAACAGCATCCAGAGCGCGTCGGCGAAGCCGAGCCAGAGATAGGAGGCGATCGAGGCGCAGAGGCTGAGCAGCAGCACCGGGCGGCGGCCGACCCGGTCGCTGAGGCGGCCGAGCAGCGGCGAGCAGAAGAACTGCGCCAGCGAATAGCACGCCATCATCCAGGTGACCTCGGCCGCGCTCGCGCCGAAGCGGAGCCCATAGAACGGCAGCAGCGGAATGACGACGCCGAAGCCGAGGAGGTCGATGAAGACGATGAGAAAAAGAACGGGCATCGCGCTCATAGATAGCGAGCCCGGACGCACGGGAATAGAGGCGGCAGGCCGGACCCTAGGCCGCCGTGGCGCCGCATCTCAGCGGCGCCGCGCGCTTCGCATTGCGCGACGCCGGACGGGCCGGTCCCGGGCCCCGCCCTGGACGGCCGTTGCGCCAGCTGCCGAAACGGCCGTTATCCATCGGCTCCCCAACGAAAAACCGGTTGCTACCGGGAATTCACTGCCCGATAGTCGGCGGTCAGGGTCCCGTGCGCAGGCAGGGGATGCATCAAAACGAAAACAACGGGCGGAGCGCGGCAATCGTCAGCGACGCCAGCCGCCCAAAAGAACCGAACAGGGCGAAACCGTCTGGGAGGGAACCGTGTCAAAGCGCCAAGCCGCCCGCGCCTTATCGACGCGCGGCATCGCGGGATTTGTTGTTGCCCTTGCGCTGATCAGCGTGTCGGCCGCTTCGGCGTGGTCGGAGCCGAGGGACATCAAATGGGGCACGGGGCCGATCGGCTCGGCGGGATACAAGGCGCTCGTGGTGCTGGCGGACGTCCTGAACAAGGAGATGCCCGAGTTCCGCATCACGGTGCTGCCGACGCCGGGCGCGGTGACGACGGTAAAGGGCTTCGCCACCGGCGACTTCAATGGCTATTACGGCTCCGACCTCGCGCTGAAGGAACTCCGCAGCGACTCCGGCCGGTTCGAAGGCTTCAAGGCGAACGTCAAGATCCAGCCGATCCAGTCCTTCTGGTGCTACACGCTCGATGTCGGACTCGGCATCAAGGCCAGCGACCGGAATGTGATCAAGAAGTGGACTGATTTGAGCGGCAAGCCGGTCTATACCGGGCCGCTGCCCTTCGATGTGCGCAGATACCTCGAAGAGGCCATGGCCGCAGTCAACGTGCATCATGTCTACGACCAGGTCGATCTCGAGACCGTCGGCTCGCAGCTCGATTCCGGCGCGATCAAAGCCATGATCATCTATGCCGCCGGCGGCGAGACGCCGCCGCCCTGGCTGTCGGAAGCTTCGCTGTCGGTCGATTGGGCGCCGCTCAACCCGAGCCCGGACGAACTGGCGATCCTGAAGGCGAAGGGGTTCGCCACCGAGGAGGTCGATCCGGCGCCGTTCCGTCTCAAGGAGCGCTACGCCAAGACGGTCACCCTGCTGCCCTTCTACTGGGGCTTCGATCTCGGCGACGTCGCCACGGCCGATGAAATGTACAAGATGCTGATGATCATCGATCAGCATGCGGACGAGCTCGCCAAGCTCGACACCAGCTTCCGGCAGATCGGCGGCGGCCGGATGGCGGCGTTCGAGAAGCAGGCACTGAGCTCGACGTGGCAGCTGGCGCCGATCCATCCCGGCCTCGAAAAGTACCTCAAGGCCAAGGGCATGTGGGAGAGCAAGTGGGATGCCAACGTCGCCAAGATGTAGCGCGGCCGGCATCGGTTCGATCGAGCGAAATCCGGCGCGGGCGCACCAGCGCTGCCGCTCACCACCGCAGGGAGCCGCGGATACGACATGACCGACAAG
>DASQSR010000577.1:0-7362 GCA_035642295.1 Allostellaceae bacterium
CGGACGCCGTCGAGGCGGTTGATCTCCTGGATGCCGGTGGGCGAGGTCACGTTGATCTCGGTGAGAAAGTCGCCAATGACATCGATGCCGACGAAGACCAGGCCCTGGGCGCGGAGCGCGGGTCCGATCGCGGCGCAGATCTCGCGCTCGCGCGGCGTCAGCGCCGTCTTTGCCGCCTTGCCGCCGACATGGAGATTGGCGCGCGCCTCGCCGGCGGGCGGCACGCGCAGCACCGCTCCCACCGGCTCGCCCTCGATGAGGACGATGCGCTTGTCGCCCTGGCGCACCTCGGGGAGATAGCGCTGGACGATGATCGGCTCGCGATAGAGCTGGGTGAACAGCTCCAACAGCGCGTTCAGGTTGTCGTCCTCCGGCCGCAGGTGGAAGACGCCGGCGCCGCCATTGCCGAACAGCGGCTTCAGGATGATCTCGCGATGCTCCGCCCGGAAGGCGAGGATCGCGTCGCGATCGGCGGTGATCAGCGTCGGCGGCATCAGCCCGGCGAAGTGCGTGGCGAACAGCTTTTCCGGCGCGTTGCGCACGCTGACGGGGTCGTTGACCACGAGCGCGCTTCGGCTCACATGCTCGAGGAGGTGTGTTGCGGTGATATAGGCCATATCGAAGGGCGGGTCCTGGCGCATCAGGATCACGTCCATCGCGGCGAGATCGAGCACCGTCTCGGCGCCGAGCCGATGATGCCGGCCGCGCTCGCGCCGCAGTTCGAGCGGCCGCGCCCGGGCGGTGAGCCGCCCGTCGCGCAGCCCCAGCGCGCGCGGCAGATAGTGATAGAGCGCGTGGCCGCGCGCCTGCGCCTCGAGGGCGATGACGAAGGTCGAATCCGTATCGATGTTGATGCCCTCGATCGGGTCCATCTGGATGGCGACGGCAAGACCCATGGCAACGCTTCCTGCAATGGCGGCGGCCATCATAACAGGGCCGCGTCGTGGCATGCGAGATACCGGCGACCTGCCCGCGCTCGCGAAAAGTTTTTTCGCAAAACGCTTGGACGGTTCGGCGAACGCCGATATGTTGCTTGGCGGCGCGTAACAAGCGCCGGGTAGGGCGGCGTCTGCCCCGGTTCTGGGGGCGTCACCCTAAACCGGCGTAACGAGAACCGCGTGGCAGGGAGGTGCGGTTGGGGACAGGATTCCTGCGTCCGCGCAAGGCGGGCGGCGTGCGCTCGATCGGCTTGGCGCCGCCGTGAGTGGTGGGCGCGCCGACGGCGGGGCAAAGCCGCTGCTCAGCATCGACGGCCTGTCGGTTCGCTTCGGCGGCATCGTCGCCCTCGACGGGGTCTCCTTCGGCGTCGAGGACGGGCAGGTCTGCGGGCTGATCGGCCCCAACGGTGCCGGCAAGACGACGCTCTTCAACGTGCTGAGCCGGCTCTACCACGCCGATGCCGGCCGCATTCTGTTCAAGGACAAGGCGCTGCTCGACCTGCCGCGCCATGCCATCGCGCCGCTCGGCATCGGCCGCACCTTCCAGAATCTCGCGCTCTTCCGCACGATGACGGTGCGCGAGAACATCATGATCGGCGGCCATTGCCGCTCGCGCGGTGGCTTTCTCGCCAATGCGCTGCGCCTCCCCTTCGTCTCCAGCGAGGAGCGCCTCCTCGGCGAGCGTACGCTCCGGCTGATCGAGACGCTCGACCTCGGCGCCGTCGCCGACGTGCCGGTGAGCGCGCTGCCCTTCGGCACGCAAAAGCGCGTCGAGCTGGCGCGGGCGCTGGCCAGCGAGCCCAAGCTGCTGCTGCTCGACGAGCCGGCAGGCGGCCTCAACCACGAAGAAGTCGAGCACCTGCGCGAGCTCATCCGCGCGATCCGTGACCGGCTCGGCGTCACCGTGCTTCTCGTCGAGCATCACATGAACCTGGTGATGAAGGTCTCGGACAAGGTCGTGGCGCTCGATTTCGGCCGCAAGATCGCCGACGGCACGCCGCAGGAGGTGCAGCGCAACCCCGAGGTCATCAAAGCCTATCTCGGAGGTGCGCTGTGAGCGCGATCCTGGAGACGCGCGGGCTCTCGGCCGCCTATGGCCCGACGCAGGTCCTGCAAGGCATCGACCTCGCCGTGCCCGAGCGCGGCATCGTCACGCTGCTCGGCGCCAACGGTGCCGGCAAGACCACGACCTTGCGCGCGCTGTGCAACATGATGGTGCGCACCAGCGGCGAGATCCGCTTCGCCGGGCAGCGCATCGACGGCAAGGCGACGGAGGACATCGTCCGCCTCGGCATCGGCCATGTGCCGGACGGTCGCGGCACCCTCGTCAGCCTCAGCGTCGAGGAGAATCTGCGGCTCGGCGCCTATACGCGCCGCGATTCCGGCGTCGCGCAGGATTTCGAGCGCGTCTACGGCTATTTCCCGCGCCTCAAGGAGCGCCGCCGCCAGCAGGCGGGGACCCTCTCCGGCGGCGAGCAGCAGATGCTGGCGATCTCGCGCGCGCTGATGCTCCGGCCGAAGCTGCTGCTGCTCGACGAACCGTCCTTCGGGCTCGCGCCGCTGGTCGTGCAGGAGATCTTCCGCATTCTGCGCACCATCAACGAGCAGGACGGCGTCAGCATGCTGCTGGTCGAGCAGAACGCCAACATCGCGCTCGAGCTCGCCGCCGAGGCCTATTTGCTGGAGACCGGCCGCATCATGCTGAGTGGCCCCTCGGCCACGATCGGCAGCGACGAGTCCGTGCGTCGCGCCTATCTCGGATACTAGGATCGAGGAGCCGCCATGCAAGCCTTCCTGCATCAAGTGCTTTCCGGCGTGGCCACCGGCGGCATCTATGCGAGCGTCGCGCTGGCGCTGGTGATGATCTATCAGGCGACGCACCACGTGAACTTCGCCCAGGGCGAGATGGCGACCTTCTCGACCTACATAGCGTGGAAGATGGTCGATTCGGGCTTCCCCTACTGGGCCGCGTTCCTGCTGACGCTGGTCTTCGCCTTCGTTCTCGGCGTCGCCATCGAGCGCATCATCGTGCGCCCTTTCTACAAGGCGCCGGTGCTGAGCGTCGTCGCCGTGTTCATCGGTCTCCTCCTCATCATCAACTCGCTCTCCGGCGCGCTGTTCACCTACACGATCAAGCCGTTTCCGAGCCCGTTCCCGACCGACGCGTGGTACGGCAGCCCCTATCTCTCGTCGCATGAAGTCGGCATGATCTTCGTCACGCTGCTGGTGCTCGTCTTCGTCTTCGTCTTCTTCCGCTTCACCCCGCTCGGGCTCGCCATGCGCGCGGCGGCGGAGAACCCGGTGTCGAGCCGCCTCTGCGGCGTCCGCGTCGGCTGGATGCTGGCGCTCGGCTGGGGCCTCTCCGGCCTCATCGGCGCGGTGGCGGGGATGATGACGGCGCCGATCGTCTATCTCGACCCCTACATGATGATCGGCATCCTGCTCTACGGCTTCGCCGGCGCCTTGCTCGGCGGCATCGACAATCCCTGGGGCGCGGTGCTCGGCGGCTTCATCGTCGGCGTGCTGCAGAATCTCGCGGGCGCCTATCTCGTCGGCACCGAGCTGATGGTGACGGTGGCGCTGGTGATCATCATCGGCATCCTGGTGGTGAAGCCCTCGGGCCTCTTCGGCCGCACCATCGTGACGCGGGTGTGAGCATGGCGACCCTCGACACCTCGCGCCCCGCCGCCCCCGCCGAGCTCGTCGCCGGCCTCAGCCTGCGCGCCTGGAAGCTCGTCGGCCTCGCCGCCGTTCTCGCCGCCGCCTCGATCCTGCCCTTCGTCATCACCAGCTATCAGCTGCTGCTCGCGACGCAGGTCATCGTCTATGCCGTGGCCCTCCTCGGCCTCAACATCCTCACCGGCTATAACGGCCAGTTCTCGCTGGGGCACGGCGCTTTCTATGCCATCGGCGCCTACACGACGGCGATCCTGCTCGACAAGACCGGCATTCCCTATTGGGCGACAATCCCCGTCGCCGGCTTCGTCTGCCTGGCGGTCGGTTTCCTCTTCGGCCTGCCGGCGCTGCGCCTCGAAGGGCACTACCTGGCGCTCGCCACCTTCGCCCTCGCCATCGCGACGCCACAGTTGCTCAAATTCAAGGATTTCGACTCCTTGACCGGCGGCGTGCAGGGAATCGTCATCAACGCGCCGGACACGCCTTTCGGCCTGCCCATCCGCGACGACCAGTGGCTCTATTTCTTCTGCCTGTTCTGGACCATCCCGCTGTTCGTCATCGCCTGGAATCTGCTGCGCGGCCGCACCGGCCGGGCGCTGGTGGCGATCCGCGACCACCCGCTCGCGGCGCAGAGCATGGGCATCGACACCGCGACCTACAAATCCATCACCTTCGGCGTTTCGGCGATGTACACCGGCATTGCCGGCGCGCTCGGCGCGCTGCTGGCACAGTTCGTCTCGCCCGACAGCTTCGACTTGTTCCTGTCGATCCGCTTCCTCGTCGGCATCGTCGTCGGCGGCCTCGCCTCGATGACCGGCGCGTTCTTCGGCGCCATTTTCGTCGAATTCGTGCCCAACCTCGCTGATCTCGTGTCGAAAGCGGCGCCGCAGGCGATCTACGGCGCCGTGCTCATCGGCTGCATGTATCTGATGCCGACCGGCGTCATGGGCCTCATCCGCGGCCTCGGCGACCGGCTGCGGCGGTTGGTGGCGCGCTGACCATCGGCTAGCTTCCTGCGGTTTCTATGTGACTTCAAACAAATGGGGAGAGAAGACGTATGCGTTTCCGGACTCTTGCGCTGACCGCGGCGGGCCTGCTGGCGTTGACCGGCCCCGCCTTCGCCGCCGATGCGCCCGGCGTTACCGCCACCCAAATCAAGATCGGCAACACCATGCCCTATAGCGGTCCGGCCTCGGCCTATGGCGTGATCGGCAAGGGCGAAACCGCCTTCTGGAAGATGGTCAACGACCACGGCGGCGTTGACGGCCACCAGATCGACTTCATCTCGGTCGACGACGGCTACAACCCAGCCAAGACGGTCGAGCAGGCGCGGCGCCTCGTCGAGGAGGAAGGCGTCGCCTTCCTCTTCAACCCGCTGGGCACGCCGAGCAACACGGCGATCGAGAAATACATGAACGCGAAGAAGGTGCCGCAGCTCTTCGTCGCCACCGGCGCCGACAAATGGGGCGACTACAAGCACTTCCCCTGGACGATGGGCTGGCAGCCGAGCTACCGCACCGAGGCGCAGATCTACGCCAAATACATTCTCAAGGTGCGGCCCAACGCCAAGATCGCCATCCTCTATCAGAACGACGATTTCGGCAAAGACTACATCGCCGGCCTCAAGGACGTGCTCGGCGCCAAATACGCCAAGATGGTGGTGAAGGAGGCCTCCTACGAGGTCACCGATCCCACCATCGACTCGCAGATCGTCACCTTGCAGGCCTCGGGCGCCGACACGCTGGTCACCGCGGCGACGCCCAAATTCGCCGCACAGGCGATCCGCAAGGTCTACGACATCGGCTGGAAGCCGATGCACTTCCTCACCAACGTGTCGCTGTCGGTCGCTTCGGTGATGATCCCGGCCGGCGCCGAGAAGGGGGTCGGCGTCATCACCTCCAACTACGGCAAGGATCCGACCGATCCGGCGTGGGCCAACGATCCCGGCATGAACGAATGGCGCGCCTTCATGAAGAAGTACCTGCCGGACGCCGATATCAAGGACAACAACTACGTCTATGCCTATGGCGTCAGCCTCACCATGCTGCAGGTGCTGAAGCAGTGCCATGGCGACTTCTCGCGCGCCAACATCATGAAACAGGCCGCCAACCTCAAAGGCCTGGTGCTGCCGACCTCGCTGCCCGGCATCAAGATCAGCACTAGCGCGACCAACTACCATCCCATCCGCCAGATGCAGCTGCAGCGCTGGGACGGCAAGACCTGGGTGCGTTTCGGCGACGTGATCAGCGGCGCGGCGAGCTGAGCTTCCGCTCCCGCGTTTGTGCCAAGGAGCCCGGCCGCCCCGCGCGGCCGGGCTTTTTTCTTGGCGCGCCGCAGAAGAAAAAGCGGAGCAGGGGAACGAGTAGGCGGGTGGTCGGCAGATCGCGCCCGGCGCGCAACGCGTCATGCGCCTCTCCCCGGCCTCTGACGTTAGAGTGGTGTCGTGAGGCATTGCGCAGGAGCCTGCCATGAAGCCGCATGTGATCTGTCACATGGTCGCCAGCATCGACGGTCGGATCCTGTCGAGCCGATGGCGCCCCAAGATCGCCGGCTCGGCGGGCCTCTTCGAGCGCCTGCACGAGCAGCTCGCCGGCGATGCCTGGCTCGTCGGTCGCGTCACCGGCTCGGAGTTCGCCAAGGCGGAGACCTACCCTCGCCACACGGAGCACAGCTATCCGCGGGAGCCCTGGTTCGCGCGGCGTGACGCCGGCCCCTGGGGAATCGTCCTCGACGCCCTGGGCAAGATCGCCTGGGGACGCTCGGATATCGGCGGCGATGCGATCGTCGCCGTCCTCACCGAGCAGGTTTCGGACGCCCATCTCGCCGGGCTGCGCGGCGACGGCGTCTCCTACATCTTCGCGGGCGAGCGCGAACTTGACCTTCGTCTCGCGCTCGAGCTTCTCCATCGGGAGCTGGGGATCGAGCGTCTGCTGCTCGAGGGCGGGGGCGTTGCCAATGGCGCCTTCCTTCGCGCCGGCCTCGTCGACGAGATCAGCCTCGTCATTTGCCCGGCGGTCGATGGCGCGAAAGGCGCCCCCAGTGTTTTCGACTCCGGCGATGACGAGGCCGGCGCGAGGGCCCCGCTCCGCCGCATGACCCTGGCGCGCAGCGACGTGCTGGAGGGCGGCGCCGTTTGGCTCCGCTACGAGCTCGAGAACGACTGACGCGCCGCCGCAGGACGGTGCCGTCGCCGCCGATCGCCGCTATGAGCGCGGGGGAGGCGCTGCCGGGACCGGCCGCCACGCCACCGCGCAGCGCGCCACATAGGGATAATACCCCTTGCTGGCCGGGCAGAAGTAGTAGACGTCCCGCACGGGAGGCGGGGCGTAGCTGGCGGGAGGATGCGTTCCCGGCGCCGGGGGCGGTGGGGCAAGCGGCACCGGTGCCTGCGGCGCCCCGGCCGCCGGCGGCGCATAGGCGGGATAAGGCGCTGCGTAGTATGCCGGGCTCGGCGCCGGGTAATAGGGCGGCACGTAGCCAAAGGGGTAGGGGGGCGGCGCCCCGGCCAACAGCCAGAACGGCGCGGTCGCGATCGTCGCCGCGGTGCCGACGATGGCGCCGGCCACGCAGAACGGAACGGCCAGCGGAGATGACACGCAGGGGTCATAGTACTGCGCCTTCGCGGCCGCGAGCGGCAGGGCGGCGAGCGCGGTGGCGAACGCGGCCGACATCGCAATTCGGCGGATGGGCATGGAAGGCCTCTCGGCTTGGACCCCGCGCATCGCGCCCGGAAGCGGCTCAAGCCCAC
>DASQSR010000578.1:0-6042 GCA_035642295.1 Allostellaceae bacterium
AGGTCGTGGCCTATCTGCGCGATGCCGGCTTCGCGCCGATGGAAGCGGCGACCGCCTGGGGCTTCAGCGGCGCCTTGCTGCCGATCGGGATGATCGCGGTGAGCTGGCTCGACGGCGTCATCGGCCGGCGCCCGTCGGTGCTGCTGAGCTACGTCGTGACCATCTCGGGGGTTCTGATGCTGTGGCTGCTGCGCCTCGGTCCCAGCCTCTGGCTGCTCGGCGGCTTCGTCCTCTGCTTCGGCAGCACCTTGGGCTCGCGCGGGCCGCTGATCTCGATCACGGCGATGCGCATCTTCCGCGGGCGGGCCGCGGCGACGATCTTCGGCGCCATCTCGATCGGCGCCGGCATCGGCCAGGCGATCGGCTCCTGGGCGGGCGGCCTGCTGCACGACTGGAGCGGCGGCTACGATCTGGTGATGGGCTTTGCCGTGGTGAGCCTGCTCTGCGGCATGATGCCGTTCCTGACGCTGCGGGCGCTGCGCGAGACACCGGACGGCGGTTGACGGCGCGCCGGTGCCGCGCCATAGGGCGCGATCGTGCAGCGGCGCGGAACGCGTCGCCACGCCAGGGAGGCGGCCGATGGAAGGGTTGCTGCGCGGCAAGACCGCGCTGGTCACCGGCGCGGGATCGGGCATCGGCGAAGGCATTGCCCGCGGCATGGCCGCGGCGGGAGCGCGCGTCATCGCCGTCGACATCGACGGCGCGGCGGCCGAGCGCACGGCGCGTGCCTTGGGCGGCGAGGCGCGGCACTTCACCGGTGATGTCAGCGACGCGGCGCAGTGCGCGACGCTGGCCGCCGCGGTGCGGCGCGAGGGAGGCGCGATCGCGGTCCTGGTCAACAATGCCGGGATCATTCGGCGCGGCAAGGTCACCGACCCCGGAACGCGCCAGGACTGGGACGCGACGCTCGCCGTCAATCTCGACGGGCCCTATTACATGACGACGGCCTTCCTCGACCAGCTGCGCGAAAGCCGGGGGGCGGTGGTCAATATCGGCTCGGTCCAGTCCTTCGTCGCGCTGCCCAACTCCGCCGCCTATACCGCTTCCAAGGGCGGCGTCAGGGCGCTCACCAAGGCGCTGGCGATCGAGCTGTCGCCGCTCGGCATCCGCGTCAACGCCATCGGCCCCGGGCTCATCGCCACGCCCCTCAACGCCAAGGCGCGGGAAAACCCGGCCTATATGCGGAATTTCGAAGGCCGCATCCCGCTCGGCCGCATCGGCACGCCGGAGGACATCGCGCCGGTGGCGGTGTTTCTTGCATCGGACATGGCGCGCTACATCACCGGGGTGACGCTGCCGGTGGACGGCGGCTTCCTCGCCTATTGAGGCGTCGGCGCGGCTGCCGCGCCGCATGAACGAGATTTAAGTTGTCAGGGCGCCGCGGTTGCGCGTCGCTAGGGGCACGACCCCCGCCGCGACGCGGTCGCCCGTGCGTCGTCAAGGACATCGCGCTCGCCGCGCCGGTCGTCAACAAGACGACCGAGACCCGTGCCGCTTATCGCGGCGACGAGGCCGGAACCGCGCCGCCGAGCGCGGCGCAACAGGGAGGAAGGACATGCCTCGGACATGTCACCGGGATGGCTGCCGACGCGCGTACCGGCAGCTGCTCGCCGGCGCCGCGGTGCTGACGCTGTGCGCCAGCACCAGCGCCGTGGCGGCGGAGCCGATCAAGATCGGCGTCATCGATGAAGCAGCAGCGCTCGTCGGCCAATCGATCGCCCAGGGCGCCCAGCTCGCCGCCGCCGACATCAACGCCAAGGGCGGCATCAACGGCCATCCGATCGCGCTGGTGATCTATGACGACCATTCCTCGGCAGCCGACGCGGTGCGCGCCTATCAGCGCGCGGTGCAGCAGGACCATGTGAAGGCGGTGGTCGCCACCTTCATCAGCGAGATCGCGCTAGCCCTCGAGCCTTGGGCCGGGCGACTGCATGTGCCGACGATCACGCCGGCGGCGGCCTCCGACCTCATCAGCAAACAAGTGCACCAGCATTACGACCGCTTCAAGTACATGTTCGAGGGCTGGCTGCCGGCGCCGCTGCTGGCCAAGGCGGTGTGCGATTCCTCGCACGACACCTTCGTCGCCATGCTGCACATGAAGAGCGCCGCGATCATGAGCGAGGACGCCGACTGGACGACCCCGCTCGACGCCGGCTACCAGGCGTGCCTGCCGAAGGCGGGGCTCAAGGTCGTCGACCATGTGCGGTTCAACCCGGATACCACCGATTTCACGCCGATCTTCAACGGGATCGAGGCGGCGCATCCGGACGTCATCATCACCGGCATCGCCCATGTCGGGGTGCAGCCGACGGTGCAGTGGCATGACCAGCAGGTGCCGATCCCGATGGGCGGCATCAGC
The DNA here is from genome assembly GCA_035642295.1 of Allostellaceae bacterium. GTDB lineage: Bacteria > Pseudomonadota > Alphaproteobacteria > ATCC43930 > CGMCC-115725 > DAHUYF01. Next base: position 2,360 of record DASQSR010000578.1, read on the forward strand.
GCCCAGGCAACCAACCCGACCTTCTGGAAGGACACGAACGGCGCGGCCAACGGCGTCATCACCCAGACCTGCACCGTGCCCGGCGTGGCGCTGAGCAATGAGACGATTCCGGTCGCGCGGGAGTTCATCAAGAAGTATGGCCAGTTCCCCTCTTTCGTCGGCTTCACCGCCTATGACGCGGTGCGGGCGCTGGCCGGCGCCATAGAGCGGGCGCGCTCCGCCGCCCCGGACGCGATCGTGGCGCAAATGGAGAAGACGGACATGACGGGGACGCTGGGCCGCTACGCGTTCTACGGCCGCGGCGATGAATACACCCATGCCTTGCGCTACGGACCCGGCTATGTCACCGGCACCTTCATGCAGTGGCAGGACGGCAAGCAGGTGTGCATCTGGCCGCGGGATAAATGTCCGGCCAGGATGGTGTTTCCCAGCTTCGTCAGCCGCGCGGTGCAGGCCGCCGCGAAATAGCGCCGGGCGCGGGCGGCAGGCGCGCCAAGAAGGCGCCGCGCCGCCCGCTGCCGGGACGGAAAGTAGAACTGAGCCGCGGGCGCTTTCTCCGGCTTCATTAAAATTTTTTAAGTTGCTAAACTGACAGCAGGCCTGCCCTTTTCACGCGGCGCATGCGGGTGGGCGGCGAATGCCTGCCAGCCGCCGACGTTCTCCGCGCAACAGCGCCGCCCGCTTCGGCGGCAGAAAACCGGTGAGGAAATGCAATGCCTGGACTGACGCTGCCGCCCAATTCCATCCGTCTTCTGCGCCGCCTGCTGCTCGCCGGAGGCGCCGTCGCGGCGCTCGGCCTCGGCACCTCGGCCTTCGCCGCGGACCCGATCAAGATCGGCGTCATCGGCGAGGAGTCCGCGGTCGCCGGCGCCTCGATCACCAAGGCGGCGGAGATGGCCGCCGACGACATCAACGCCCATGGCGGGGTCAACGGCCGCAAGGTCGAGATCGTCTCCTATGACGACCACTCCTCGGCCGCGGACGGCGTCCGCGCTTTCCAGCGCGCCGTCAACCAGGACAAGGTGTCGGCGGTGATCGCCAGCTATATCAGCGAGGTCGCGCTCGCCATCGAGCCCTGGTCGGCGCGGCTCCACATGCCGTTCATCACCCCGGGCGCCGCCAGCAACGACATCTCCAAGCACGTCCATGACGACTACGACCACTTCAAGTACACCTTCCATGGCTGGCTGACCTCGGCCTTCATCGCCCAGTCGATCTGCGACTTCGAGCACGACATGCTGGTCGGCCCCTATCACATGAAGACGACGGTGGTGATGAGCGAGGACGCGGCCTGGACCACGCCGCTCGATGCGCGCTACCTCGAATGCCTGCCGAAGGCCGGGCTGAAGGTGCTGGACCATATCCGCTTCAACCCCGACACCACCGACTTCACGCCGATCTTCAACAAGATCGAGAGCGAGCATCCCGACATCATCACCACCGGCATCAGCCATGTCGGCGTGCAGCCGACGGTGCAGTGGCATGATCAGCAGGTGCCGATCCCGATGGCGGGCCAGAGCTCGCAGGCGACGACCAGCACCTTCTGGAAGGACACCAACGGCGCCGCCGAAGGCGTCATCACCGCCAGCGCCGCCGCACCCGGCGTCGCCCTGACGCCGGCGACCGTCCCCTTCAGCGAGGCCTATATCAAGCGCTTCGGCGACACGCCGGCCTATGACGGCTACTCGACCTACGACATGGTCCACATCATCGCCAACGCCATCAAGGCGGCCGGCTCGACCGATCCCGACAAGATGGTGGCGGCGATGGAGAAGACCGACTATGTCGGCGTCATGGGCCGCATCCAGTTCTATGGCAAGAACGACCAGTTCACGCATGCCATGAAGTACGGCCCGGGCCTCGTCACCGGCATCGACCTGCAGTGGCAGAACGGCAAGCAGGTCGCGGTCTGGCCGAAGTCCATCGCCAACGCCAAGATCGTCTTCCCCGCCTTCGTTCACCTGCCGCAGCAGGCCTCGAACCAGTAAGCGGCGGTCACCGCGGCTGCCGGCGCTTGCCGCCGGCAGCCGCGCCTATCTCTTCGTCTGTCGGCTAGAGTAGAGCGATGGTGGGACTGCAGATTCTGATCGACGGTTTCGCCATCAGCTCGCTCTATGGCTTGGCGGCCGTCGGCTTCACGCTGATGTTCGGCGTCTCGGGCGTGCTCAACCTCGCCCATGGCGGCATCATGGTGGTGGCGGCGCTGTGCGGCTGGCTCGCCGCCGGGCAATTGGGGCTCGGCGTCTATGCCGGGACGCTGGTCGGCATCGTCGCCGGCATGGCCACCGCCTATGCCACCTATTTCATCGTCGTCCGGCCGATCCAGAACTCGCGCGCCATTCCGCGCGAGGAGACCGAGATTTTCGTGCTCACCGGGACGCTGCTGTTCGGCATCATGATCCAGGAGGGCATGGCCTATCTCTTCACCGACAATCCGGTGACGATGCGGCCGCTGATCTCCGGCGTCACCAGCATCGCCGGCGTGCGCACGCCGCAGAACGAGATCATGATCGCGGCGCTGTGCTGGGTCGCCATCGGGCTGCTCTGGCTGCTGGTCAACCGCACGCGCGCCGGCAAGGCGCTGCTCGCCGCCTCGATGAACCCGCGCGGCCTCACCTTGCTGGGCTTCGAGCTGTCGAACATGTACCTGCTGGTGTGGACGATCTATGGCGTGCTCGCCGGGATCGCCGGCGTGCTGCTCGCCTCCTTCCTCGGCGTCAGCTCGGCCAATGCCGGGCAGCTCACCGCCAGCGCCTTCTCGATCGTGGTGCTGGGCGGCCTGGGCAGCGTTTCGGGATCGCTGGTCGCCGCCTATCTCGTGGGCTATCTCGAGACGGTGACCGCCTATCTCATCGCGCCCACCTTGCGACCGATCCCGGCGCTGCTGCTGCTGGTGCTTGTCGTCTATCTGAGGCCGCAAGGCCTCCTCGGCCGGCGCTGAGGCCGCGATGCTCGCTCAGATTCTGCGCTCGCGCCCGCTCTGGATCGGCCTCGGCGTCGCCGCGGTGGCGGCGTTCCTGCCGTTCTGGCTCTCCGCCTACATCCTCGGCGTACTGACCGCGGCCTATTATTTCGGCGTCTTCGCCATGGCGTGGGACCTCCTGTTCGGCTTCGCCGGCGAGGTCAATTTCGGCCCGACCTTCCTCATCGGCCTCGGCGCCTATACCGCGGCGATCCTCGACAACCAGTGGGGACCGCCGATCCCGGTGTGCGTCCTCGCCGGCGCCGCCGTCGCGGTCGTCGGCGGGCTGCTGCTGGCCGTGCCGGCGCTCCGGCTGCGCGGCCCCTATTTTGGCCTGGTGACGCTGGTGGCGGTGCTGCTGCTGCAGAACGCCATCGTCATCTTCGCTCACTTCACCGGCGGCGAGATCGGCATGACCGTGCCCGACGTGCTGTCGATCGACGCCACGACCAACTACTGGTACGCGCTCGCTTTTCTCGTGGTCTGCGGCCTCATCCTCTTCGGGTTGTCGCGCTCGGCCATCGGCCTCATCCTGCAGGCGAGCGGCCAGGACGCGATCGAAGCGCAGGCGCTCGGCTTCAACGTCGTCAAGCACAAGCTCGCCGCCTTTTGCATCAGCGCGCTTTTCTCCGGCGTCGCCGGCGCCATGCTGGTGTTCTATGAGGGTACCGCCTCGGTCGACACCGTGATCGATATCTCCATCGGCGTGAAGGTCATCATC
>DASQSR010000579.1:0-2273 GCA_035642295.1 Allostellaceae bacterium
GCCCTCCTCCGTCGGCGCGACGCGGGTGGCGCTGTCGGCCCTGTTCACGACCTTCGCCAAGATCGGGCTGATGAGCTTCGGCGGCGCCTTGTCGGGCTGGATGTATCGCGAGATCGTGCGGCGGCGCGGCTGGCTCGAGGAGGAGGAGTTCCTGAGCGGGCTGGCGCTGGGCCAGGTCATGCCAGGCGCCAATGTGGCGAACCTGTCGCTGTTCATCGGTCAGCGCCTGCGCGGCGGCATCGGCGCGGTGGTGGCGATCACCGGCATGCTGCTGCCGCCGATGGTGCTGGTCGTGCTGCTGGGGATGCTTTACGTGCGGCTCGGCGACATCGCCTGGCTGCATCGGCTGCTGGCGGGCGTCGCCGCCGCCGCAATCGGACTGACCGTGATGATCGGCGTGCGCGCCGCGCGCCGGATCGAGCGCCGCGCCGCGCCGATGGGCGTGCTGCTCGCCATTTTTGTCGCCGTCGGCATGCTGCGCTGGCCGATGGTGCCGGTGGTGCTGGTCGCGGGGCCGGTCAGCATCGCCCTCTCCTTCCTTGCCGCGAGGCGCCGCGATGCGTGAGAACCCGTTCCTCGGCCTCATCCTCGTTTTCGTGCCGCTGTCGCTGCTGTCGGTCGGCGGCGGCCCCAGCATCCTCGCGGGGTTGCAGAACGCGGTGGCGGCGCGCCATTGGATGAGCCAGAGCGACTTCCTCGACCTCTTCGCCATCGCCCGCGCCGCGCCGGGTCCCGGCGTGCTGCTGGCGACGCTGGTCGGGTGGAAAGTTGCGGGCATCGCCGGCGCGATCGTCGCCTCGCTATCGCTCTTCGTGCCCTCCTCCCTGCTCTACTACGCCGTGGCCCGGCATTGGAGCCTCCACCGCGGCAAGCTCTGGCACACCGCGCTCGAGCACGGCCTCGCGCCGATCGCCGCCGGCCTCATCCTCGCCGGCTCGCTGGTCATCCTGCGGGCCGGCGGCACCGATTACCGGCTCTGGGCCATCGCCGCGGCATCGAGCGCGATCCTGCTGTGGCGGCCGAAGCTCAACCCGCTCTGGGTGCTCGCCGCGGGCGGTATCGCCGCGGTGCTGACGGGATAGAGCGGCGACACAGGGCCGGATGCGTCACATCGGCCTGATTAAGCTCCCAGAAACGCTTTCTCACCCTAAATGGATGAATGCCACGCAAGCGTCAGGACCTCGGCGAGAGACTGCATTCACTGCTGCTGCAGGCGCACGGCATGAAGACGCGCGATTTCGCTCACGGGGCCGTCGACCGCGTGATGACGGCTCTCAACGCGAATCGCGGTCCTTGGCAGCCAATGGTCGCCGAAGTGCTTTGGTTGGGGCCTCCGCTCGCCTTCACTCTGCCGGGACGGTATTGCTACATCTCGCGCACTTTCATCGAGCGCACCGCATCCGACGCACCGGTCGCTTTCGCACTCGCTCACGAGATTGGACATCATGATCTCGGCCACTTGGAGCGCGCGGAAAGCTGGGCGGCCAACGCGGCGGAGTACGCTCCTTTAAAGCTCGCGGCGCTCGCACTTTCTCAGTTGTCGCATTGGATCTATTCCCGCGAGAAGGAACTCGCCGCCGACGCTTACGCACTGGAACTCTGTAGCAAGTCTGGATTCGAATTGCGGAAGTGCCTTGAGTGTTTCGACATATTGAGCCGGTTCATGCTCGACCATCATGATGTCGATGGCGTGTATGGCACCGACGAAGAACTGGAACTCGATCCCAAGTTCGCCGCGAACCCCATTGATCGACTTTATGTCGAAGGGCGGCTTTGGATCGCACGACATCGTCGTTGGCATCCATCGATCCACGAGCGCCGCCAAGCACTCCTCGCTCGGATCGCGAGCAAGGGCGACCAACCGCTGAAGGAAGCAAGCGGCGGGGCGGCGCCTCTGGGCAAAGGCGACAGCCCTAACAGCTAATTCTGCCCGGTCAGCGGGCCAGCGCCAGCGCCATCAGCTCCTCGACGCGGTCGAACAGCGGCAGCGCTTTCGCCCGCAGCTCGTCCGGCGTCGCCCAGAGCAGCGCCGTCGCGTCCTCGATCGGCTCGCCTTCGCCGTGGCGCCACTCGAGCAGCACCGCGACCAAGGCGAAATGCGCCTTGACGCGGCCTTCCTCGTCGCGGCGGATCGTGTCGAAGGCGGTGAGCGGCGCCACGGGATCGGCGATGATCCCGGTCTCTTCCCTGAGCTCGCGCGCGGCGCAGGCGAGCACGGTCTCGCCCAGCTCCTGCATGCCGCCGGGAAAGCCCCAGCGCCCGATGCCGGGCGG
>DASQSR010000580.1:0-10092 GCA_035642295.1 Allostellaceae bacterium
CACCGCCGCCGGCGCCCCCGGCGGCTCCCGCTGCGCCCGGCCCCTCGGCGAGCAAAGTCACGTGGAGCACCTTCTCGGGCGGGGGCGGCGGGGTGAGAAACAGCGCCGACAGGATCAGCGCCAGAAATACCCCGGCATGCAACCCCAGCGACGCCGCCAGCGCCCAGCGCTGCGGCAGCCGCTCCGCCGGCACGATCGGTGCGTCGCGGGCGGGCGCCGGCCCGGGCAGCGGTGGTGAAGGCGCGCCGCCGTCCTCGGCGGTGGAGGCCGCGCAGGGGTCATCACCGGTCACAGCCGGCAGCATATCGGCCGGGAAGCCGACCACGTCAATCGGTGCTGAGGAGGGGGCCAAGGGGTGCTGTAGTAGCATCGGCGTGGCTCTTTGACATCGTGAACCGCCGCCAGCGCTCAGCCGTCAGCTGAACGGTTCACCCGTTATTCGCCGATGGATGATGAAGCGGAGCTAACAGCTTGATCGCTGAAGGCTGACGGCTTTCCGGGGTGAGTCAGTGACTCCCTCGAAAAAAGAGTCACTGTTGTACAACAATGAATCACTTCGCTCCCCGCGGGGGCGGACGGGGGTTGCGTCCGCCCGCGCCGGCGGCCAAGACTGGCGCAATTCATGGAGGGAGGAGAAGCGCGTCATGAAGGTCGTTATCACCGGCGGCACCGGCTTCATCGGCCGGCGCTTGGCGCAGCGCCTGCTGCAGCGCGGCGCCCTGGCCGGCCCGGACGGGCGCGAGCGCGTGATCGACGAGCTGGTGCTGTTCGACCATGTCGCGGCGGCGCCGCCGCTGCCGACCCACAACCGGCTCAAGATCGTGACCGGCGATATCGCCGATCCCGCCACGGTGCGCGCGCTGATCGACGGCTCGACCGGCACCGTCTTCCATCTCGCCGCGGTGGTGAGCGGGGAGGCCGAGGCCAACACTGATATCGGCTACCGCGTCAATCTCGACGGCACGCGCGCCGTGCTCGAGACGTGTCGCGCCCTCGGCACGCGCCCGCGGGTGGTCTTCGCCAGCTCGCTCGCCGTCTATGGCGGCGACATGCCGCCAGCGATCACCGACGAGACGCCCCTGACGCCGCAGACCTCCTACGGCACGCAGAAGGCGATCGGCGAGCTGCTGGTCAACGACTACAGCCGCAAAGGTTACATCGACGGGCGCTGCCTCAGGCTGCCGACCATCGTGGTGCGCCCGGGCCGTCCCAACCGCGCCGCCTCCACCTGGGTGTCCTCGCTCTTCCGCGAGCCGCTCAGTGGGGTCGAGGTGGTCTGCCCGGTGTCGCGAGAGTCTGTGATGGCCTGCCTCTCGCCGCGCCGCCTCGTCGCCGCGATGGAGCGTGTCCACGACCTGCCCGCCGCCGACTTCGGCTTCAGCCGCACGGTGCTGCTGCCGGGCATCTCGGTGACGGTCTCGGAAATGGTGGAAGCGCTGCGCCGCGCCGGCGGCGAGGCGGCGGTGAAGCGCATCCGCTGGGAGCCCGACGCGGTGATCCAGAAGATCGTCGATGGTTGGCCGCGCGCCATTCTGGCGAAGCGCGCGCAAAGCCTCGGCATCGCCGCCGATGCCGATATCGACGAGATCGTGCGCGGCTTCATCGAGGACGACTTGCCTGCGCAGAAGGAACTGGTGGCAAACAGCTGACAGCAAACGGAGATGAAATGCCGAAGCTCACGGTGAAGGACGGGGAAATCGAGGTCTCGGTCGCACGGGTCGCCCGGATGGCCGATCGCATGTTCCGCCTCGGCGGCGAGGGGCGCGCCAAGAACTACGCGGAAAAGGCCCGGCAACGGGTGGCAAAGGGGCCCGTCCGCAAGGACGACGCCGCGATCGTGATCGCGGCGGGCGGGTAGCGCGTCACGACCTCGTGATTGCCGCTCGCCCGCGAGCCGGGCTAGAAGCCGCTTCTTGGCCCCTCTAGTCTTGACGCATAAGACGGGGCCGTAAGCCCCTATCGGGGAAGGGGAGGGCATGATGACGGAACTCGCCTGGACCGCCGGCGGCAGCCGGCTGCGCTTCGTGCCATGGCTGGGCTTCGCCCTGGCGCTGCTGGCCGGCGTGCTGCTGGCCCTGGGGCCGATCGGCTGGCGGTTCGGCCTGTGGAACTTCCGCGTCTCGTTCTGGTACCTGATGGAGCCGTCGGTGTTCGTCGGCGCCGGCGCCTTCGTGCTCTCGCTGGTGGGGCTTGCCGGTGCGCGCGGGATCGGCGGCCTGGCGCGCGCGGCGGCCGTCCTTGGCCTCCTCGGCGGCGCGCTCTTCGTCTATTACCCGCTCCAGTTCTATGCCAAGGTCGCGCCGCTGCCCTTCATCGGCAACACCCCGCTGCCGCGCATCCACGACATCACCACCGACCCGGAGAACCCGCCGCAATTCGCCGCGACCTTGGCGGCGCGCGCCGCGGAGAAGGGGGGTTCCCCGGTCTATGCCGGTGCCGCCCTGGCGCAGCAGCAGCGCGCGGGCTACCCCGACATCGTGCCGCTGAAGTCGGCGCTGCCACCGGCCGAGACGTTCCAGCGCGCGCTCAAAGTAGCGCAGGGCATGGATCGCTGGACCATCGTCCGCACCGACCCCGCCGCCGGCATCATCGAAGGCAGCGCGCACTCCCTCTTCATGGGCTTCACCGATGACTTCGTCATCCGCGTCAGTCCGGACGGCAGCGGCAGCCGCGTCGACATGCGCTCGGAGAGCCGGCAGGGGATCAGCGATTTCGGCGTCAATGCCGCGCGCATCCAAAGCTACATGGCGGCGCTGAAGGCGCAGCTCGGCTAGCGGGGCAGCCATGCTGGCCGAGACCACGGCGCATCTGGCAGCGATCCTGATCCTGGCAACGGCGCTGCTGATGCTTGCCGGGCCGATCGGCTATCGGCTGCGGCTGTGGTCGGCGATCACCGCGCTCACCAAGGTGACGGCGCTGGGCGTGGTGACCGGCGCGCTCGCCGCGCTGCTGGCGCTGGCCTCGCTCATCGCCGGCGGCTGGCGGATTGGGCCCGGCACCACGGCGATGCTGGTGGTGATCCTGGCGGGCGGCGCGGCGGCGGTGGCGCTGCCGCTGCGCGTCAAGCGCCGGGCGGCGTTCCTGCCGTTCAACGACGTCACCACGGATATCGCGACGGCGCCGAGCTTCGAGGCGCTGCTGCCGCTGCGCCGCGCCGAGCGGCCGGACGCCGCCGCGCATTACGATGCGGCGCGGCTCGGCGCGTTGCAGCGCGAGCGCTATCCTGATCTGGGACCCTTGCAACTGCCGGCAAAGCCGGCCGAAGCCTTCGCCGCAGCGCTCACCGCGGCGCGGGCGCTGGGCTGGACGATCGTGGCGCAAGACAAGGCGCGGGGCCGCATCGAGGCTTACGACCGCACGCGCTGCTACGGTTTCGTCGACGATATCGTCGTCCGCCTGTCGGCAGATGAGTCCGGCACCCGCTGCGACATCCGCTCGGCAAGCCGCGTCGGCATCTCCGATCTCGGCAAGAACGCCGCGCGCATCCGCCGCTATAGGGCGGTGCTGGCGGCGCGGCTCACATGACCGCGCCGAGCTGCCAGGGCGTGAATTCTTCTTCGCCGATGCCGAGCGCTTCGCTCTTGGTGCGCTGGCCCGAGGCGGTGGCGAGGACGAGATCGAAGATCTGGCGGCCGATCTCCTCCACCGAGGCCTTGCCTTCGGCGATCGGACCGCAATCGATGTCCATGTCGTCGGTCATGCGGCGGTAGAGCGGCGTGTTGGTCGCGAGCTTGAGGCTCGGCGCCGGCTTGCAGCCGAAGACCGAGCCGCGCCCGGTGGTGAAGCAGATGAGGTTGGCGCCGCCCGCCACTTGTCCCGTCGCCGAGACCGGATCGTAGCCGGGCGTATCCATGAAGACGAAGCCCTTGGCGGTGATCGCCTCGGCATAGCGGTAGACTTCGACGAGGTTGGTGCTGCCGCCCTTGGCGACCGCGCCCAGCGACTTCTCGAGAATGGTGGTGAGGCCGCCCGCCTTGTTGCCGGGCGAGGGATTGTTGTTCATCTCGCCGCCGGTCCGCGCCGTGTAGTCCTCCCACCAGCGGATCCGCTCCACCAGCTTCTCGCCGACGGCGCGGCTCGCCGCGCGGCGCGTCAGCAGATGCTCGGCGCCGTAGATCTCCGGCGTCTCCGACAGCACGGCGGTGCCGCCGTGTCGCACCAGCAGGTCGACGCAGGCGCCCAGCGCCGGATTGGCGGTGATGCCGGAATAGCCGTCCGAGCCGCCGCATTGCAGCGCCAAGGTCAGATGGCTCGCCGGCACGGTCTGCCGCCGCGCCCTGTTCGCTTCCGGCAGCATTTCCTTGAGCCGTGCCACGCCCTCGCGCACCGTCTTGGCGGTGCCGCCGCTCTCCTGGATGGTCATGGTGTGGAGGAAGGGGCCGGGCTCGAGCCCCTCGGCCGCGAGCAGCCCGCCGATCTGGTTCGCCTCGCAGCCAAGCCCGAGGATCAGCACCCCGGCGAAGTTGGGATGGCGCGCATAGCCGGCGATGGTGCGACGGAGCACGTCCATCGCTTCGCCTTCGCTCGCCATGCCGCAGCCGGTGCCGTGGCCCAAGGCGACGACGCCATCGACCGCGGGGAAATCGGCGAGCGCCGCGCCGCGGAACTGATCGGCGATGAGCCGTGCCGCCGTCGCCGAGCAATTGACGCTGGTCAAAATGCCGAGGTAGTTGCGCGTGGCGACGCGGCCGTCGCTGCGCACAATCCCTTCGAAGGTCGCACGCTCGCCCGGGGGCAGCATCGCGGCTCCCTTCGCATCGGCGGCGAAGGCATAGTCGCGGGCGAAATTGCCCATGGCGAGATTGTGCGTATGGACATGCTCGCCCGGGGCGATATCGGCGGTGGCGAAGCCGATGATCTGCCGGTATTTCAGCACCGCCGCGCCCTTCGCGATCGGCGCCGTCGCGAGCTTGTGCCCCGCGGGGACGTGGCTGCGGCAGGTGACGTTCTCTTCCGGGATCGCCGTGTTGGGCAGGAGATCGGCGCGCGCAACGACGACGTTGTCGGCCGGGCTCAAACGAATGGCGAGCGGCAGCATGGCGGACCTCCCTCTGGCGGGGGGAATTTACAGTCCGCCCCGCGGCGTGGCAATTTGGTCCCAGACGAAGAAAAGGAGACGGAGGAATGGCCGATCGGCTCAAGGGCAAGACCGCTCTCATCACTGCCGCGGCGCAGGGCATCGGGCGTGCATCGGCGCTGTCGTTCGCGGCGGAAGGGGCGAGGGTCATCGCCACCGACATCGATCCCGCCAAGCTCGAGGCCCTGAAGGCTGCGGCGAAAGGCCAGCTCGAGACGCGCCGCCTCGACGTGATGGACGGCGCGGCGATCGCGGCGCTTGCCGGCGAGGTCGGCGCGATCGACGTGCTGTTCAATTGCGCCGGCTTCGTCCATCACGGCACGGTGCTGGACTGCACGGAGAAGGATTGGGAATTCACCATGGACCTCAACGTGCGCAGCATGTACCGGACGATCCGGGCGCTCCTGCCGGCGATGCTGAAGCGCGGCAAGGGCGCTTCGATCATCAACATGTCCTCGGGCGCCTCGTCGGTCCGCGGCGCCGCCAACCGCTTCGTCTACGGCACCAGCAAGGCGGCGGTGATCGGCCTCACCAAGGCGGTCGCCACCGACTACATCAAAGAGGGCATTCGCTGCAACGCCATCTGCCCCGGCACCATCGCGACGCCCTCGCTCGAGGACCGCATCGCGGCCCAAGGCGGAACGCAAGCGGTGCGCGACGCCTTCGTTCAGCGCCAGCCGCTGGGCCGGCTCGGCACGGCGGAGGAGATCGCGGCGCTCGCGCTCTACCTCGCCAGCGACGAATCAAGCTTCACCACCGGCGCCATCCATCTTATCGACGGCGGCTGGTCACTCTAGCCATAATCACCCCATACAACGGAAAGGAAAGCCCATGAAGCTGCTTCGCTACGGCCCGCGCGGCCAGGAGAAACCGGGGATGCTCGACCGCAGCGGCGGGATCCGCGATCTTTCCGGCGTGATCAAGGATCTGACGCCGGACGCGCTGGCGCCGGCGGCGCTCGACAAGCTGCGCAAGCTCGATCCCTCCAGCCTTCCCGCGGTCAGCGGCAGTCCGCGCCTCGGCGCTTGCGTTGCCGCCATCTCGAAGCTGGTCTGCGTCGGGCTCAACTATGTCGACCACGCCAAGGAAGGCGGCATGGCGATCCCGACCGAGCCGGTGCTGTTCCTGAAGGCGGTGAGCTCGATCAACGGTCCCAATGATCCCGTCATGCTGCCCAAGGGCGCCGAGAAGGGCGATTGGGAAGTGGAGCTCGGCATCGTCATCGGCACCAAGGCGCAATATGTGAGCGTGCATGACGCGCTGAAGCATGTTGCCGGCTATTGCATCGTCAATGACGTCTCCGAGCGCAATTACCAGCTGGAGCGTGGCGGCAACTGGTCGAAGGGCAAGAGCGCCGACACCTTCTGCCCGATCGGCCCGTGGCTGGTCACCGCCGACGAGGTGGCGGACCCGCAGGCGCTCGATCTCTTCTGCGAGGTCGGCGGTCAGCGCATGCAGAACGGCTCGACCCGCAACATGATCTTCCCGTGCGCGCAGATCGTCAGCTATATCAGCCATTTCATGACGCTGATGCCGGGCGACGTCATTCCCACGGGCACTCCGGCCGGCGTCGGGCTCGGCATGAAGCCGCAGCGCTTCCTGCGCCCGGGCGATGTCATGCGCCTCGGCATCACCGGGCTCGGCGAGCAGCGCCAGGAGGTGATCGCCTATGACGAGCGCCGGCAGATCGCCTGAGGGGACAGGGTCCGTTCGCCGGCCGGGCGCACCGCGGCGCGAGCACCTCGCCTTGAGGTCGGGTTTCGCTCGCGCGCGCGGCCCCGGCCGTTTCCTTTGAAGGCGACACTCGAGGCGCGCGGGTGCTGCGATGGAAATCCAGGATGCGGTCAAAACCTATCGGTTGTTCTCCGGGTCCTACGACCTAGTCTTCGGGCCGCTCTTCCATCCGGGCCGCAAGGCGGCGGTGCGGATCGCCAATAACCGGCCCGGGCAGCGGATCCTCGAGGTCGGCGTCGGCACGGGTCTCTCGCTGCCGCATTTCCGCCGGGATGCGCGCGTCACCGGCATCGATGTCTCGGCGGAGATGCTGGCCAAGGCGCGCCGCCGCGTGGAGCGGCAAAGGCTCGGCCAGGTCGAAGCCTTGCTGCTCATGGATGCGGAGCAGACCAGCTTTGCCGATGACGCGTTCGACGCGGTGCTGGCGCTCTACGTGGCGTCGGTGGTGCCGAACCCGGCGCGCTTTGCCGCCGAGATGCGCCGCGTGTGCAAGCCCGGCGGCACCATCGTCATTGTCAACCACTTCACCAGCAACCATGGGGTAATGCGCTTCATCGAGAAGCGCCTGGCGCCGCTTGCCGACAAGATCGGCTTCGATGCCGATTTCCCGCTCGACCAGTTTCTCGCCGCGAGCGGGCTCGAGCCGCGCGAAATACAGCCGAGCAATCTCTTCGGCTATTGGAAGCTGCTGCGCTGCGTCAACCGGAAAGCGCGCTGACCGCGCGGCTCAGGCGGTGCTGCCGCTGGCCGCGGCGGAGCCTGTGGAGCGCGCGGTCGGCGCCGGCGCGTGGCTCAAGAGGAACGTGATCTTGGTCTTGAGCTCTTGCGGCGAGATCGGCTTCACGATGTAGCCGTGCACGCCGGCTTTCTTGGCGGCGACGACGGAGTCGAGGTCGGCCCTGCCGGTCAGCATCAGGAAGGGGAGCTGCGGCCGGCTCGGATGGACCTGCCGGAAGAGGTCGACGCCCGACATGCCGGGCATGTTCCAATCGCAGATCACGAGGTCGATCTTGCCCCCCGCGGTCGCGAGGCGGTCGAGCGCCTGCTCGCCCCCGTCGGCCTCGAGGATATGGCCGATGTTCATGCGCTTGAGCATGCGGCAGACCAGGGTCCGCATGGCTGCGTCATCATCCACCACGAGGACGCTGACACCCTCAAGAGCTCCGTCCATCAAAGATCTCCAGCAACGGGTCGGTCGTATTGACGCAAGGTCGGTCGCATTAAAGACGAGGTCGGGTTAACGTTCGGCAAAGGCGGCTCAAGGTCCTGCCGACTTTGCACCTTTGCGTCCGCCGACCAGCACCTCGCAGCTGGTCGTGCCGACATTGCGGAAGAAATAATCCTCGGTGGGCTTGGCGAGATGGTTGGGGTCGCGCAGATTGAGGCCGGTGCCCTTGGCGACGTCGAGGAGCCCGTCGCCCTGAGCGCCGGAGAAGCGCGCGGTGAGGTCGCCGGGATGCAGCGGGCCGAACTCGTTCAGCGAGCAGGCGCGGCTCAAGGCATCGTCGCGCACCCCGACCTGCCAGTAAGGGGCGGTCGAGCTCAGCACGGTTTGGTTGGCCTCGGCCGCGCTGCCGGCGGCGATGCAGCAGAGCAGCAGCGGAAATAGCGCGCGGACCATGACGGGGGGTGACTTTAGCCCACCGTGGTAAAGGAAAGGTTAGCCCGGCGAGGGTCAGAAGCGCTCGAGATCGAAGGCCATGACCGTGCCGCCGCCGGTGATCGCCGGGAGCAGCGCGGTCGCGCCCGGCAGGACGTGCTCGGCATAGAACCGCGCGGTGACGAGCTTGGCCGCGTTGAAGCCGGCATCGCCCCGGCGCTCGCTGCGCCGCCGCGCCGCGGCGAGCGCGGCCTTCGCCATCAGCCAACCGCCGGCGACGGTACCGGCCTGCTTCAAATAAGGCGCGGCGCCGGCGAGCGTGCGCGGCGCGTCGCTCGTCCCGTGCTCCACCATCCAGAAGGTCGCCTGCTCGAACGCGTCGAGCGCCGCGGCGAGCGGCGGGCGCAGTGCGGCGAGATCATCGCCGGGCGTGCCGGCCAGTTCGCCGTCGAGCGCGCGCATGTCGGCGATGAGCTCGCGGGCGGCGGCGCCCTGATCGCGCAACAGCTTGCGGCCGACGAGATCGTTGGCCTGGATGCCGTTGGTGCCTTCATAGATCGGCGCGATGCGCGCGTCGCGCAGATGCTGCGCCGCTCCGGTCTCCTCGATAAAGCCCATGCCGCCATGGACCTGCACGCCGAGCGAGGCGATCTCGACGCCGAGGTCCGTGCACCAACCCTTGACCGCCGGAATGAGCAGGTCGACACGGCGCTGCTGGCGCTCGCGCACGGCGTGGTCGGGGTGGTGGCGCGCCCGGTCGATGGCGCCGGCGGTATAGTAGGCAAGCGCGCGCATGGCCTCGGTCTCGGCGCGCATCAGCAGCAGCATGCGACGGACATCGGGATGATGAAGGATGGGAAAGGGGCCGCCCTCGGTTGCGGTCACCGGCCGTCCCTGGACGCGCTGACGGGCGAAGTCGCGCGCCTGCTGATAGGCGCGCTCGGCGATGGCGACGCCCTGGAGGCCGACATTGAGCCGGGCATTGTTCATCATGGTGAACATGCACTCCATGCCGCGGTTCTCCGCGCCGATCAGGTAGCCGATGGCGCCGCCATTGTCGCCATAGGCGAGCACGCAGGTCGGGCTGCCATGGATGCCGAGCTTGTGCTCGAGGCTGACGCAGCGCACATCGTTGCGCGGGCCGAGGCGGCCATCGGCGCCGACCAGGAATTTCGGCACCAGGAAGAGCGAAATTCCCCTGGTGCCTGGCGGCGCGTCCGGCAGGCGCGCGAGCACGAGATGGACGATGTTCTCGGCCATGTCGTGCTCGCCATAGGTGATGAAGATCTTCTGCCCGGCGATGCGGTAATGCTCGCCCTCGCGAACGGCGCGCGTGCGCAGCGCGCCGACATCGGAGCCCGCCTGGGGCTCGGTCAGGTTCATCGTTCCGGTCCATTCGCCGGAAATCAGCTTTGGCAGATAGAGGCGCTGCTGCTCCGGCGAGCCGTGCGCGGTGAGCGCCTCGACCGCGCCGACATTGAGCAAGGGACAGAGAGCGAAGCTCATATTGGCGGCGTTCCACATCTCGGCCACCGCCGTGGCGAGGGCGATCGGCAGGCCCTGACCGCCATGCTCGGGCGCGAAGGGCAGGGCGTTCCAGCCGCCTTCGACGTAGTGCCGGTAGGCCTCCTTGAAGCCGTCGGGCGTGCGCACGACGCCGTTCTCGAGCCGGCTTCCTTGC
>DASQSR010000581.1:0-5434 GCA_035642295.1 Allostellaceae bacterium
CGGACCTTGACGATCTCCAGCGTCTCGGCACGCCGGCGGCCGACCTGCCGCGCCACATCCTGCTTCCTGACGCCCTCGCGCGAGCGCAGCGTCAGCACGATGGCGCCCACCATGGCGACGAGCAGGACCATCCCCGACGCCTGGAAGGCGTAGACATACCGGGTATAGAGCAGCTCGCCCAGCGCCACGGTGTTGGTGACCGCCGAGGGCTGTGGCATGGGCGCGGCGATCGCGTGCGCCACGTCGGGCGCCACGACCCAGGCGACAAACGCGCCCAGCAGCTCGATGAACAGCACGACGCCGACAAGGACGCCGATCGGCAGGTATTGCAGGAAGCCCTGGCGCAACTCGACGAAGTTGATGTCGAGCATCATGACGACGAACAGGAACAGCACCGCCACCGCGCCGACATAGACGATCACCAGGATGAGCGCCAGGAACTCGGCCCCCATCAGCACGAAGAGCCCCGCCGCGTTGAAGAAGGCGACGATGAGGAAGAGCACGGAGTGGACCGGGTTGCGCGAGGCGATGACCATGACCCCCGACGCGACGGTGATCGCGGCGAAGACATAGAAGCAGATGGCTTGGACGATCATGGCCGGGTCAGCGATAGGGCGCGTCGAGCGCAATATTGTGCGCGATCTCCGCTTCCCAGCGGTCGCCGTTCGCCAGGAGCTTGTCCTTGTCGTAGAACAGCTCCTCGCGCGTCTCGGTGGCGAACTCGAAGTTCGGCCCCTCGACGATGGCATCCACCGGGCACGCCTCCTGGCAGAAGCCGCAATAGATGCATTTCGTCATATCGATGTCGTAGCGCGTGGTGCGGCGGCTGCCGTCCTCGCGCGGCTCGGCCTCGATGGTGATGGCGAGCGCCGGGCAGATCGCCTCGCACAGCTTGCAGGCGATGCAGCGCTCCTCGCCGTTGGGATAGCGCCGCAGCGCGTGCTCGCCACGAAAGCGCGGGGAGAGCGGGCCCTTCTCATAGGGGTAGTTGACGGTCACCGGCGGTTTGAACATGTGGCGCAGCGTCGTCCACAGCCCGGTGACCAGCTCGGAGAGCAGGATGGCGCGCGCGCCGCGATCGAGGAAAGCCATGGTCGTCGATCCCTAACTTGGCAGCCAGCCCATGCCGACGAGCACGCCGGCGGTCAGCACGAGCCAGAACAGCGACAGCGGCAGGAAGACCTTCCAGCCGAGGCGCATGAGTTGATCATAGCGGAAGCGCGGCATGGTGGCGCGCACCCAGAGGAAGCAGAACAGCACGAAGGCGACCTTGAGGGCGAACCAGAAGCCGCCCCAGAGATGCGCGCCCACGCCGGTGAAGGGCTGGATGTTGAAGGGCGCGAGCCAGCCGCCGAGGAAGAGAATGGCGGTCATCGCGCTCATCAGGATCATGCTGCCATACTCGCCCAGATAGAACAGGGCGAAGGCCATCGCCGAATACTCGACGAAGAAGCCGGCAACCAGCTCGCTCTCGCCTTCCGGCAGGTCGAAGGGCGAACGGTTGGTCTCCGCCAGCACCGACACGAAGAAGACGACGAACATCGGCAGCAGCGGCACGCAGTACCAGATGGTGCGCTGCGCCTCGACGATGTCGGTGAGGTTGAGCGAGCCGGCGCAGAGCAGGACGGTGACGATGACGAAGCCCATCGACACTTCGTAGGAGACCATCTGCGCCGCCGAGCGCAGCGCGCCGAGAAAGGCGTATTTCGAATTCGACGACCAGCCCGCCATGACGATGCCGTAAACGCCGAGCGAGCTGATGGCGAAGAGATAGAGGATGCCGACATTGATGTTGGCGAGCACCACGCCCCGGTCGAACGGGATCACCGCCCAGGCGAGGAGGCTGAGACTGAAGGTGACGATGGGGGCGCCGAGGAAGACGAGGCGGTTGGCGCCGCTCGGAATCACCGTCTCCTTCATCAGCAGCTTGAGCCCGTCGGCGAAAGGCTGCAATAGGCCGAAGGGGCCGACGACATTGGGACCCTTGCGGATCTGCGCCCAGGCCAGCACTTTGCGCTCGGCGTAGGTGAGATAGGCGATGGCGATCAGCACCGGCACGACGATCACGGCGATCTCGACCACCATGATCAATAGCGGGAGCAGATAGCCCTGCCAGAAGTCAGCCATGGGTCCCCGTCTTCCCTGGCGCGGCCGCACCGAAGGCGGCGGCGCACGCGTCCATGGTCGGCGAGGCGCGGCTGATCGGGTCGGTGCGGTAGAAATCGGCGATCGGGTAGGCGAAGGGCGCCGCATCGACCGGGCCCGCCTTGCCGAAGGCTCCCCACGCGGCCGGGGTCACCTGGTCGACTGCCGTGAACAGCGGATTGATCGCCGCCATGTGCCGGCGCAGCTGCGCCAGTGAGTCGTAAGGCAGCTTGCGGCCCAACGCCTCCGAGAGCGCGCGCAGGATCTTCCAGTCCTCGCGCGCGTCGCCCGGCGGGAAGACCGCGCGCCGGCCGAGCTGGGCCCGGCCTTCGGTATTGACGTAGGTCGCGTCCTTCTCCGTATAGGCGGCGCCGGGCAGCACGACATCGGCGCGCCGCGCCCCGGCATCGCCGTGATGGCCCTGATAGATCACGAAAGCCTTGCCGAACCAGCTCGGGTCGATCTCGTCGACGCCGAGGAGGTAGAGGGCCTCGATCTCGCCGGTCTCGCACCCCTTGAGGATGCCGCCAGTGTCGCGTCCGCCTGGCCCCGGCACGAAGCCGAGATCGAGCCCGCCGACGCGCGCCGCCGCGGTGTGCAGCACGTTGAAGCCGTTCCAGCCCTCGCGCACCATCTGGGCGCGCTCCGCCAGCTGCCGCGCCAGCGCCAGGATCGCGGCGCCGTCCGGCCGTGCCAACGCCCCCTCCCCCAGGATGAGCATCGGGCTCTTGGCTGCGGCGAGCCGCTCGTTCCAGGGGTGCTTGCCGTCGGCCAGCGCCGCCAGCGTCTCGGGGCCCGCGCCCAGCATGGTCACCGGGAAGGTCGCATCGAGCGCCGGCCCGATCGCCGCCGCGGTGAAGCCGCCCTGCAGCCAGCGCTTTCTCAGCCGCGCATTGAGGATCGGCGCTTCGCGCCGCGTGTCGCTGCCGATGACGAGGCAGAGATCTGCCTTTTCGATGCCGGCGATCGTCGTATTGAAGAGATAGCCGGCGCGGCAAGCGGGATCGAGCGCCGCGCCGTCCTGCCGGCAATCGAGATGCGGCGAGCCCAGCGCTGTCATCAGCTCCTTCAGCGCCAGCATCGCCTCGCAATCGGCGAGATCGCCGGCCAGCGCGGCGATGCGGCTCCCGGGAAGGCCGGCGAGCCGCTCGGCGATGGCGGCCAAAGCGTCGCCCCATTCCGCCTCGACGAGCTTGCCGTTGCGGCGGAGATAGGGGCGGTCGAGGCGCCGGCGGCCCAATCCGTCAACGGCAAAGCGGGCCTTGTCGGAGATCCACTCCTCGTTGACCTCCTCGTTGAGGCGGGGCAGCACGCGCAGCACCGTCGGGCCGCGGCTGTCGATGCGGATATTGCTGCCGACGGCGTCGAGCACGTCGACGGATTCGGTCTTGCGCAGCTCCCAGGGCCGGGCGGCAAAGGCATAGGGCTTGGAAGTCAGCGCGCCGACCGGGCAGAGATCGATGATGTTGGCGGAGAGCTCGGAGCCGAGCGCGCGCTCGATGTAGGTGGAGATCTCCATATGCTCGCCGCGCCCGGTGGCGCCGAGCTCCTGGACCCCGGCGACATCGGTGAGGAAGCGGACGCAGCGCGTGCAGTGGATGCAGCGCGTCATGCTGGTGGCGACCAGCGGCCCGAAATTCTTGTCCTTGACCGCGCGCTTGTTCTCGAGGAAGCGGCCGCGATCGAAGCCATAGGCCATCGCCTGGTCCTGCAAATCGCATTCGCCGCCCTGGTCGCAGATCGGGCAGTCGAGCGGATGGTTGATGAGCAGGAACTCCATCACCCCATGCCGCGCCTTCTTCGCCTTCTCGCTGTCGGTATGGATGACCATGCCTTCGGCTGCCGGCATCGCGCAGGAGGCGATCGGCTTCGGCGCCTTCTCCTGCTCGACGAGGCACATGCGGCAATTGCCGGCGATCGCCAGGCGCTCGTGATAGCAGAAATGCGCCACCTCGAAGCCCGCCTGCTGGCAGGCCTGCAGCACCGTCGTCCCCGGCGGCACTTCGACCGCGATTCCGTTGATGGTGAGCTTCGGCATCGTCGTTCTTTCCTACGCCGCCCGCCGCGCCGCGGCTTCACGGTATTCCTTGATGCGCCGCTCCATTTCCGGACGGAAATGGCGGATCAGCCCCTGCACCGGCCACGCCGCGGCATCGCCCAGCGCGCAGATGGTGTGGCCCTCGATCTCGAAGGAGACGTCGAGCAGCATGTCGATCTCCTCGACCGAGGCGTTGCCCTGCACCATGCGCTGCATCACGCGCCACATCCAGCCGGTGCCTTCGCGGCAGGGCGTGCATTGGCCGCAGCTCTCATGCATGTAGAATTTCGACAGCCGGGCGATCGCCTTGACGATGTCGGTCGACTTGTCCATGACGATGACCGCCGCGGTGCCGAGCCCGCTCTTGACGTCGCGCAGCGCGTCGAAATCCATCAGCACGGTGTCGCACACCGATCTCGGGATCACCGGCACCGACGAGCCGCCGGGGATGATGCCGAGAAGGTTGTCCCAGCCGCCGCGCACGCCGCCGGCATACTTGTCGATGAGCTCGCGCAGCGGGATGCTCATCGCCTCCTCGACATTGCAGGGCTTCTCGACATGCCCTGAAAGGCAAAAGACCTTGGTTCCCTCGTTCTTGGGCCGGCCGAAGCCGGCGAACCAGGAGGCGCCGCGGCGCAGGATCGTCGGCGCCACCGCGATCGTCTCGACATTGTTGACCGTCGTCGGGCAGCCATAGAGCCCGACCGCCGCCGGAAACGGCGGCTTCAAGCGCGGCTGCCCCTTCTTGCCTTCGAGGCTCTCGAGCAGCGCCGTCTCTTCGCCGCAGATATAGGCGCCGGCGCCGCGATGGAGATAAAGCTCGAAGTCATAGCCCGAGCCGCAGGCGTTCTTGCCGATGAGGCCGGCGGCGTAGGCCTCGTCGATCGCCGTCTGGAGGTGCTTCGCCTCGTTGACGAACTCGCCGCGGATATAGATGTAGCAGTGATGGACGCCCATGCCGACGCTGGCGAGAAGGCAGCCTTCGACCAGCTTCTGCGGATCGTGGCGGATGATGTCGCGATCCTTGCAGGTGCCGGGCTCGGACTCGTCGGCATTGACCACGAGGTAGGTCGGCCGGTCGCTCTGCTTCGGCATGAACGACCATTTGACGCCGGTGGGGAAGCCGGCGCCGCCGCGGCCGCGCAGCCCGGAGTTCTTCATCTCGCTGACGATCCAGTCGCGTCCCTTCTCGATCAGCGCCTTGGTGCCGTCCCAGTCGCCGCGCGTCCGGGCGCCCGGCAGGTGCCAGTC
>DASQSR010000582.1:0-4796 GCA_035642295.1 Allostellaceae bacterium
GGCGCATCGCGCCGGCTATGCCGCGGTCATGTCGCACCGCTCCGGCGAGACCGAGGACAGCACCATCGCCGACCTTGCCGTCGCTACCAATTGCGGCCAGATCAAGACCGGGTCGCTGTCGCGCTCCGACCGGCTCGCCAAATACAACCAGCTCATCCGCATCGAGGAGCGGCTGGGCCCGTCGGCACGCTATGCGGGGAAATCCATATTAAAGCGCTGATCTCTCCTCATTGCCGCCAAACTCCGGGTTGAATGTCTCCGGGCCATGACGCCCGACCGCTATCTCCTGCTCGCCGACGCCATCCTCTTCCTCCATCTCGCGATCATCGCCTTCAACCTCTTCGGCATTATCGCCATCCCGCTCGGCGGCTGGCTCGGCTGGGGCTTCGTGCGCGTCCTGTGGTGGCGGGCGCTTCATGTCGGCATTCTGGCCGTGGTGGCGCTGCAGGCGGCGCTGGGGCGCCTCTGCTTCCTGACGGACTGGCAGACGGCGCTGCTCGACGCGGCCGGGACCGCCACGGCGCGCGAGCCGCTCATCGCCGGCTTCGTCAACCGGCTGATCTATTGGCCGCTGCCGCTCTGGGTCTTCACCGTGATCTATGTCGCGGTCTGCCTTTATGTGCTGCTGCTGTGGTGGCTGGTGCCGCCGCGGCGGCGCAAGCGTGCGACAAATTGACTCGGTCTCGCCCGGCGCGACTCGGGAGCGTTGACCCGGCGACTCGACCGTGATTCCTTCGGGGCGTGTCGATTGTCCTCGAGATACGCCGGCGCGCGCGGCTGGTCATCGGTCCCATTCTGGGGATCAGCCTCTGCGTCTATTTCGCGTATCACCTGGTGCAGGGCGATCGCGGCCTGATGGCGTGGATGCGCCTCAACCAGCAGGTCCACGAGGCCAAGTCGACCCTTGCCGCTGTGGA
This sequence comes from Allostellaceae bacterium, assembly GCA_035642295.1. Lineage (GTDB taxonomy): Bacteria > Pseudomonadota > Alphaproteobacteria > ATCC43930 > CGMCC-115725 > DAHUYF01. The sequence continues at coordinate 918 of DASQSR010000582.1, forward strand.
GGCCGAGCGATCAACGCTCGAGCGGCGGGTCGACCTGCTGCGCCCCGACCATCTCGACCGCGACATGCTTGACGAGCGGGCGCGCAAGGAGCTCGACCTCGCCGGCCCGCACGACATTGTCATCTTCGATACGCACTGAGCCGAAACTCGCGGTGAAGCTGCGCCTCCTTGGGTGCCAAGTGAATGCCGGTTCCGGTAGCGTCCGGTACGAAATGGATCGGCACGTCGATCGCCACCCCGCAGGTCCATAAGGTCCAGGTCTCGCGCCAGGGGCGGGGGTCCCGCCCCGCGGCAACATTGGCCGCCGGCGGGCCTTCATACTCGTCAAAACGCGTATCGGTGACGATGACGTGCTTGCAGTCCTTCGCCAGGATGGCCGCGCCGAGGAAGGCTTAGCGCAGGCTGTCGCGCTGCAGCAGCGGGTCGGCACGAGTGGTGCCGGGAAGCAGCCCTACCTGGCGCGGCGGCTTGTCTGCGGCCGCGATGGTTAGCACGTTGAACCGGCGGGTGACGCCGCAGCCGGTGGCCATTACTGGCTCCGACCACATGCCGTCGATCGGGCGGCCGCCGGCATCGAAGCGGGGCGGCCGCTGGATACTGACCAATCCGGTAAAGCGGAACTCGGCGGCGGCGCAGCTTTCGGGAAGCAATGCGTTGGTCCGCCGCGCGGCGGCGATCACGTCGCCCTGATGCTGGGGGTCGGCAAGGTAGCGCGAGAACTCGCCCGATGCCTGCGCCCCTGGCGCCTGCGCCCGAGCCGCAGGGGCCGAAAGGGCGATGACGAGGAGAGACAGAATGGCCTTGCGCCAGGTGCTGGCTCCAGCAGCAAGGGAGAGTGCGGCGCAGCTTACCATGGTGCGCAAAGCGCCGCGATCTCTCCGCGCGGCGTTGCCGCGCCATTTCAATTCCATTAACGAGAATCGAGTTAAGTTTCATTTTGCATTGCAGAACAGTAATTTATAGGTGATCGCCTTGCATTCGGGCGCGTGCTGCGTATCTTAGCGGGCGTGACCTCACGCGCCTCGCGGCCGTCCCGGCGAACGAGGCAAGACGCAGCCGACAAAGGGTGGGCCCATGGCATTGGCGAAGCGCAAGCCGAAACCGGCGAGGCTTGAGGAGCCGGAGGTATCGGCGGCGGAGCTGCTGAAGCTCTACCGCGACATGCTGCTCATCCGCCGCTTCGAGGAGAAAGCGGGACAGATGTACGGCATGGGCCTGATCGGCGGCTTCTGCCATCTCTATATCGGCGAGGAGGCGGTGGTGGTGGGGGTTCTCGCCGCCGCCGAGGAGGGCGACACCATCGTCACCTCCTATCGCGACCACGGCCACATGCTGGCGACCGGCATGGACCCCAAAGGCGTCATGGCCGAGCTCACCGGCCGACGCGGCGGCTATTCCCACGGCAAGGGCGGCTCGATGCACATGTTCTCCCGCGAGAAGAATTTCTTCGGCGGGCACGGCATCGTCGGCGCCCAGGTGCCGATCGGCACCGGCCTCGGCTTTGCCCACAAATACCGCGACAACGGCAAGGTGAGCATCACCTTCCTCGGCGATGGCGCGATGAACCAGGGCCAGGTCTATGAGAGCTTCAACATGGCGGCGCTGTGGAAGCTGCCGGTCGTCTATGTGATCGAGAACAACAGATACGGCATGGGGACGTCGATCACGCGCAGCTCGGCCTCGCACGACCTGGTGAGCCGCGGCGCGCCCTTCGAGATTCCGGGACAGCAGGTCGACGGCATGAACGTCGTCGCCGTGCGCGAGGCGGCGGCCGAGGCGATGGAGAACGCGCGCACGGGCAAGGGCCCTTACATCGTCGAGATGCAGACCTACCGCTATCGCGGCCATTCCATGTCCGACCCCGCGAAGTACCGCAGCAAGGACGAAGTGAGCCGCATGCGCCAGGAGCACGACCCGATCGACCAGGTGAAGAAGCGCCTTGTCGACGGCGGCATGGCGGACGAGGCGCGGCTCAAGGAGATCGACAAGGAGATCAAGGACATCATCACCGCCGCCGCCGATTTCGCGCAGCAGAGCCCGGAGCCCGATCCGGCGGAGCTGTGGACCGACGTCTACGCCGAGGCGTGAGGAGCGCGCCATGCCGATCGAGGTGTTGATGCCGGCGCTCTCGCCGACGATGACCGAGGGCAAGATCGCCAAGTGGCACAAGAAGCCGGGCGATGCGGTCAAGGCCGGCGACATCCTCGCCGAGATCGAGACCGACAAGGCGACGATGGAGATGGAGGCGGTGGACGAAGGCACGCTCGCCAAGATCCTCGTCCCCGAAGGCAGCGAGAACGTCGCCGTCAACCTGCCGATCGCGGTCATTGCCGGCGACGGCGAAGAGGCGAGCGCCGTGGCGAAAGCCGCGCCTGCCCCGGCCCCGCGCCCTTCGGCACCGACGCAGGAAGCGCCGGTGGAAGAGGTCGCCGAAGCAAAGCCGCCGCAGCCGGCGCCGCGCACGCCCGCCGAGCCGAAGCGGCCGCCCGCCGGTGCCGAGGCGGATTATGCCGGCCCCACGGCCACGATGACCGTGCGCGAAGCGCTGCGCGATGCCATGGCCGAGGAGATGCGCCGCGACGACGGCGTCTTCCTCATGGGCGAGGAAGTGGCGGAGTATCAGGGCGCCTACAAGGTGAGCCAGGGCCTGCTGCAGGAGTTCGGCGCACGCCGCGTCATCGACACGCCCATTTCCGAGCATGCGATCGCCGGCATCGGCGTCGGCGCGGCCTTTGCCGGCCTCAGGCCGATCGTCGAGTTCATGACCTGGAACTTCGCCATGCAGGCGATGGACCAGCTCATCAACTCCGCCGCCAAGACGCGCTACATGTCGGGCGGGCAGATGCATTGCCCGATCGTCTTCCGTGGCCCCAACGGCGCCGCCGCCCGCGTCGCGGCGCAGCACTCGCAGGATTATTCGAGTTGGTACGCGCACGTCCCCGGGCTCAAGGTCGTGGCGCCCTATACCGCCGCCGACCATAAGGGCCTGCTGAAATCGGCGATCCGCGATCCCAACCCGGTGATCTTCCTCGAGAACGAGCTGGTCTACGGCCAGAGCTTCGAGGTGCCGACGGAAGGCGACTTCCTCGTGCCTCTCGGCCGTGCCCGCATCGCGCGCCCCGGCGAGAGCGTCACCATTCTCTGCTTCTCGCGCATGGTGCAGGTGGCACTGGATGCCGCCGAGGCGCTTGCCGCGGAGGGCATCTCGGCGGAAGTGATCGACCTCCGGACGCTGCGCCCGCTCGACATCGACACCATCATCGCCTCGGTGAAGAAGACCAACCGCGTCGTCGCGATCGAGGAGGGCTGGTCGTTTGCTGGCGTCGGCGCCGAGATCGCCGCCGTCGTCATGGAGCAGGCCTTCGACTATCTCGACGCCCCGGTGAAGCGCGTTACCGGCAAGGACGTGCCGCTACCCTATGCCGCCAATCTCGAGCGCCTGGCGCTGCCGCAATCGGCCGAGGTGGTCGAGGCGGCGAAAGCCGTGAGCTATCGCTGAGCGAGGACGACCGATGCCGATCGAGCTCCTGATGCCCGCGCTGTCGCCGACCATGACCGAGGGCAATCTCGCGAAATGGCTGAAGAAGGAAGGCGACCCGGTGAAGGCCGGCGACGTCATCGCCGAGATCGAGACCGACAAGGCGACGATGGAGTTCGAAGCCGTCGATGAAGGGACGCTCGGCAAGATCCTGGTGCCGGAAGGGACCGAGGGGGTGAAGGTCAATCAGCCGATCGCGCTGCTGCTCGAGGAAGGCTGGTCGTTTGCCGGCGTCGGCGCCGAGATCGCCGCCGTCGTCATGGAGCAGGCCTTCGACTATCTCGACGCCCCGGTGAAGCGCGTTACCGGCAAGGACGTGCCGCTACCCTATGCCGCCAATC
>DASQSR010000583.1:0-12011 GCA_035642295.1 Allostellaceae bacterium
ACTCTCCCCGTCCTTTCGATGCCATCGTCCCGAAAGTACCGCCCGTTGCCTAGCCGACGCGTCGCTTCTACCACAAACGATCCGGCCACGGGATAGCTGCCGCGCGCGTCAAAAAAAGGATGCGACTATGGCTTTTTCCCGGTTGTTGAAGGGATTAGGAGCGGCCAAGGTGGCCCCCGCCGCGCCGTCTCACCGGAGTCCTCCGTGCTTGCCGAGCTGATCTTCGTTGCGACCTATGCCGTGATCGCGCTCGGCCGGCTGCCGGGGCTGCGGCTCGACCGCAGCGGCGCAGCGCTGGTCGGGGCGAGCCTGATGGTGGCGAGCGGCGTGCTGTCGCCGGACGAGGCCTATCGCGCGATCGACCTCGACACCATCGTACTGCTGCTCGGCATGATGATCCTGGTCGCGCATCTGCGCTTTGCCGGATTCTTCCATCTCGCCGCCGGCTGGATCGCGCGCCATGCCCACCATCCGCTGACGCTGCTATTCGGCATCGCTTGCGTCTCCGGCGGGCTCTCGGCGTTTCTGGTCAACGACACCGTCTGCCTGATGCTGACGCCGCTCGTCGTCGAGCTGACGCTGCGGCTGCGCCGCGATCCCGTCCCCTACCTGCTGGCGCTCGCCATGGCGTCCAACATCGGCAGCACCGCGACGATCACCGGCAATCCGCAGAATATCATGATCGGCAGCTTCTCGCATATCGCCTATGGCGATTTCGCGCGCGCGCTGGCGCCGGTCGCGGTGGCGGGCCTCGTCGTCATGGTGGCGCTGGTGGCGCTCGCCTGGCGGCGCGAGTTCTTCACCCGCGCGCGGCTCGAGGCGCCGGCGCCGCGGGTGCGCTGGAACCCGGTGCTGCTGATCAAGGCGCTCGTCGCGGCGCTCGGCATGATGGTGTTCTTCTTCCTCGGCCAGCCGCCGGCCAAGGTGGCGATCGTCGCCGGCTCGCTGCTGCTGCTGACGCGGCGCATCAAGCCCGAGCGTGTCTATCGCGAGATCGACTGGTCGCTGCTGCTGCTGTTCGCCGGGCTCTTCATCGTCGTTGCCGGCATGGAGAAGGCGCTGCTCGGCCCGGAGGTGCTGGCTTATGCCGGGCGACTCAACCTCGGCGCGCCGGCGGTGATGGCGGCGGTGGCGGCGGTGCTGTCGAATCTGGTGAGCAACGTGCCGGCCGTGCTGGTGCTGAAGCCCTTCGTCCTGAGCCTTGCGCAGCCCCGCCTCGCCTGGCTCAGCCTCGCCATGGCGGCGACGCTGGCGGGCAATTTCACCATCCTCGGCTCGGTCGCCAACCTCATCGTCGTGCAGCGCGCCCAGCGCCACGGCGTCGCCATCGGCTTCTGGACCTATTTCAAGCTGGGCGCGCCGGTGACGGTGCTCACGCTGGTCATCGGCGTGCTGCTGCTGACCTGAGTCGTCAGTCCTCAGTCGTCAGTTTTCAGTCGCCAGCTGCACGCAACTGACGACTGATCACTGATAACTGACGGCTTCTTCCTTTACGCCACCGCCAGCGCGCGATTGTTGTCTTGGCGGGTGAGGCGCGTCTGCTCGCGCATGGCGCGCTGCAGCTTCTCGAAGGCGCGCACCTCGATCTGGCGGATGCGCTCGCGCGAGACGGCATAGCGGTGCGACAGCTCCTCGAGCGTCGAAGGCTCGTCCTTGAGCCGGCGCTCGAAGATGATGTCGCGCTCGCGCGGGTTGAGCTTCTTCAGCGCCACATCGAGCATCTGGCGGCGCTGCTGCAGCTCCTTGCGATCGCCGATGATCGTCTCCTGGCTCGGCGATTCGTCGGGCAGCATGTCGAGCCATTCGCTGTCGCTGTCGGTGCCGCTGCCGCCCATGAGCGCATTGAGCGAGTTGTCACTGCCGGCGAGGCGCCGGTTCATCTCGATCACCTCGGTTTCCGGCACGTCGAGCTCGGTGGCGATCTTGGTCACCGCCTCGGGCGGGAGGTCCCCCTGGTCGAGCTCGGCCATCTGCCCTTTGAGCTTGCGCAGATTGAAGAAGAGCTTCTTTTGCGCTGCGGTCGTGCCCATCTTCACCAGCGACCAGGAGTGGAGGATGTATTCCTGGATCGAGGCGCGGATCCACCACATCGCATAGGTCGCGAAGCGGAAGCCGCGATCGGGGTCGAACTTCTCCGCCGCCTGCATCAAGCCGACATTGCCCTCGGCGACCAGGTCGGCGAGCGGCAGGCCGTAGCCCGTAAAGCCGCGCGCGATCTTCACGACCAGGCGCAAATGGCTGCCGACGAGCTGTTTCAGGGCCTCGCGGTCCTGCCGGTCGCGCCAAGCGCGTGCCAGCGCCTGCTCACGCTCGGGGCTGAGCATGGGAAAGCGCTTCGCCTCTTCGACAAAGCGGACGAGGGTGGTGTCTAGTTTGTGGTTCATGTCTCTTCTCTCCCGTACCTCTTCGCCTCTCCCCACTCCCCACAGCGCCGCAGCTTCTCCGCCGGCTCCCTACGCGGGGCCGGCATGGCGGTAGGTTGCGGGTGGGATCAGGTCGAAGGGACCGCCATTTCCTCGGCGGCTCCTCAGAAATAGGCCGGTGCCGGCGGGTTTTCAAGGACTAAACTGGTCCTAATTCTTGGTATGCCAGCCATGCGCGGCCCCGAGCGGGCCTTACCGAAGGCGATAACTCTTTGATCTTTAAGGGGTCTGCTTGCGCACCCGCAACGCTGGCGCGGGCAGCGGCCGCCTCGGCCCTCGCGCGGTTGTGATCTCCGTCACTGACGACCCCTACCCCCGGTGGGCCGGCGGCTTTCCCCGAAGGCCTCCCCGCTTCATGATGGCGGCCGTCTCGATCCCGAAGGAGCGGCCATGGCAGGAGCACCGATCGACCGCGCGGGGATCGCCGCCACGGAGCGGCTGATCCGACCCCATATCCGCGAGACGCCGGTGGTCGCGGCAGCAGGGGCCGAGTTCGGCCTCGGCGACACGGCGCTCCTCTTCAAGTTGGAGCAGCTGCAGCATTCGGGCTCGTTCAAGGCGCGCGGCGCCTTCGCCAACCTGCTGTCGCGACAGGTTCCGGCGGCGGGGGTCGCGGCCGCGTCGGGCGGCAATCACGGCGCCGCCGTCGCCTATGCGGCGATGACGCTCGGCCTTCCTGCGCGCATCTTCGTGCCCAGCGTCTCCTCGCCGGCGAAGATCGCGCGCATCCGCGGCTATGGCGCCGAGCTCACCATCGCCGGCGAGCGCTATGCCGACGCGCTGGCCGCGAGCGAAGCCTGGCTCGCCAGCAGCGGCGCGCTTGCCATCCACGCCTTCGACCAGAAGGAGACGCTGCTCGGACAGGGAACGCTGGGCGCTGAGCTCGAGCGCCAGGCACCGCGGCTCGACACCATCCTGGTCGCGGTCGGCGGCGGCGGGCTCATCGGCGGCATCGCCGCGTGGTATGCCGGCGCCGCGCGCGTGGTGGGCGTCGAGCCGGAAGCGGCGCCGACGCTGACGCGGGCGCTCGACGCGGGGCGACCGGTCGATGCCGAAGCGGGCGGCATCGCCGCCGATTCACTGGCCCCGCGCCGCATCGGCGAGCAGGTTTTCCCGCTGGCGAAGGCCCATGTCGCGCAGGTCGCGCTGGTCGGAGACGCCGCCATCGCCGAAGCGCAGCGGACGCTGTGGGAGAAGCTGCGCATCGTCGCCGAGCCGGGCGGCGCGGCCGCTTTCGCCGCGCTGCTCTCCGGCCGCTATCGCCCCGCACCGGGCGAGCGCGTTGGCATCGTCGTCAGCGGCGGCAACACGACGGCGGTGGATTTCCGCTAGTCGGAGATGTGCGGCTAGCCGGAAGGGTGCGGCTCCCGCGATTGCTGCGCAATCGCTGACGCCGCACGCGACAACGCTGCGCGTTGCGCGGGGACGAACTCGCGCACGCGAGCTCGCCTTGGTGTCAAGCGAAAAGCTGCGGGGAGGGGCCTGAGTCATTGGTGTACAACGATGACTCATTTTTCCGGGGGGTGATCCACTGAATCGCTCCCGGGGCGTCTCGCCGCGGAGCGCCGATGCCGTTCACGATGTCAAAGAGCACGGTCGCAAGATGCTACCACAGCACCCCTCCACCCGCCGGATTTGCGCCGGCGGTGGCGGTCGGGCAAACTGACGGCAACAAGGCCGGCACGACCGGCGTGGGAGGAGAGCTTGGCCGATCATCAGTTCTGTCGCGTCGAGCGCGAGGGGCGCATCCTCGTCGTCACCCTCAACCGGCCCGACGTGATGAACGCCTTGCACCGGCCGGCGCATTTCGAGCTCGATGCGGTGTTCAACGATTTCGCCGCCGATCCCGAGCTGTGGATCGCCATAATCACCGGCGCCGGCGACAAGGCCTTCTCGGCCGGCAACGACCTCAAATACCAGGCCGCGGGCAATCCGACGGGGCACCCGCCCTCGGGCTTTGCCGGTCTCACCCAGCGCTTCGATCTGGTGAAGCCGGTGATCGCCGCGGTGAACGGCGTCGCCATGGGCGGCGGCTTCGAGATCGCGCTCGCCTGCGACCTCATCATCGCCGCGGAAAATGCCGTCTTCGCGCTGCCCGAGCCGCGCGTCGGCCTCGCCGCGCTCGCCGGCGGCCTCCACCGCCTGCCGCGGATGATCCCACTGAAGCAGGCGATGGGCATGATCCTCACCGGACGGCGCGTTTCGGCGCGCGAAGGCGCGGCGCTCGGCTTCGTCAACGAGGTGGTGCCCGAGGGGGAGGCGCTGGCCGGGGCGCGGCGCTGGGCCGAGCAGATTCTCCAATGCTCGCCCATGTCGATCCGCGCCTCGAAGGAGACGGTCTATCGCAGCCTCGACACGGCGGGCGGCATCGCCGCCGCCTATCAGGCGCAGCGCGACTACCCGGCGGTCGCGGCGCTGGCGAAGAGCGAGGACCGCGTCGAAGGGCCGAAAGCATTTGCCGAGAAGCGCAAGCCGCGCTGGCAGGGACGCTGAAGGGAGAGCAAGGTGGATCTGAAGCTGAAGGGCAAGAAGGCGATCGTCACCGGCGGCACCCGCGGCATCGGCCGCGCCATCGCCGAGCTGCTGGCCGAGGAAGGCGCCGATGTCGCGATCTGCGCCCGCACCAGGGAGCAGATCGACGAGACGGTGGCGGCGCTGGGCAAGAAGGGCGTGCGCGCCTGGGGCAGCCCGGTCGATGTCGCCGATACCGCGGCGCTGCGCGGCTGGGTGGCGACGGCGGCAGAGGCGCTGGGCGGGCTCGACATCTTCATCGCCAATGTCAGCGCGCTCGCCGTGGCGGCGGATGAGGCGACCTGGCGCAAGAGCTTCGATGTCGACGTCATGGGCACGGTGGCGGGCGTGGAGGCGGCGCTGCCGCTGCTGCAGAAGTCCGGCGCCGGCGCCGTCGTCATCATCGGCTCGGTGGCCGCGGTCGAAGTGACGGGGCCGACGCGGCCCTACAACGCGGTGAAGGCGGCGCTGGTGCCCTATATGAAATCGACGGCGCAGAATTACGCGCGCAAGAACGTGCGCGTCAACATGGTCTCGCCCGGCACGATCTATTTCAAAGGCGGCGTCTGGAACGTGCGCGAGGAAAAGCAGCCCGAGCTGTTCAAGGCGGCGATGGCGCGCAATCCGACGGGCCGCATGGGCAAGCCCGAAGAAGTGGCCGATGCCGCCGTGTACCTCGCCAGCCCGCGCGCGAGCTTCATCACCGGCGCCAATCTCATCGTCGACGGTTCGATCACGCAGCGCGTGCCGTACTAGGGGCGGCGGGAGAGCGGCCGTGAATTTCGACTTCTCCGACGAGCTGAAGCAGCTGCGCGAGGAGGCGCGGCGGTTCCTCAGCGAGCGCAATGCGCTCGGCGCGGCGCGGCGGGTGCTCGACGAGAACGGCGGCTACGACAAGGCGCTGTGGCGCGAGATCGCCGAGATGGGCTGGATCGGCGCGGCGATTCCCGAGGAATTCGGCGGTGCCGGGCTCGGCCATCTCGGCCTCTGCGTTCTGGCGGAGGAGCTGGGCGCGGCGCTGGCGCCGGTGCCGTTCGCGTCGAGCGCCTATCTCGCCGCCGAGGCCATCCTGCTGGCCGGCAGCACGGCACAGAAAGAGCGCTATCTGCCGAAGCTCGCCTCGGGCGCAGAGATCGGAACCTTGGCGCTTGCCGAAGGCGCGGGCGCGCTCGATTGGGGCCGGCTTGCCAGCACCGTCGCCAACGGGCGCCTGACCGGCGCCAAGGCGCCGGTGCCGGACGGCGATGCCGCCGATCTCGCGGTGGTGGCGGCGCTCGGCGCCGACCGGCGCCCGGGGCTGTTCATTGTCGATCTCGCCGCGCCCGGCGTCGCGCGCGAGGGGATCGCCACGATCGATCCCTCGCGCGGCCATGCACGGCTCGTCTTCAACGGCGCCGCGGCCGAGCCGCTGGGGTCGCCGGGCGAAGGCGCGGCGCTGATCGAGCGGCTTTTCGATCGCGCCGCGGTGCTCTTCGCCTTCGAGCAGGTGGGCGGCGCGCAGGCGGCGCTCGACATGGCCAAGGCCTATGCGCTCGAGCGCTATGCCTTCGGCCGGCCGATCGGCTCGTTCCAGGCGATCAAGCACAAGCTTGCCGATGTCTATGTCGCCACCGAGCTGGCGCGCTCCAACGCCTATTACGGCGCCTGGGCACTGTCGGAGGATGCGCCGGAGCTGCCGGTCGCGGCAGCGGCGGCGCGAGTGGCGGCCAGCGACGCGTTCTGGCTCGCCGCCAAGGAGAATGTCCAGACCCATGTCGGCATGGGTTACACCTGGGCCTTCGACTGCCACCTCTATTACCGCCGCGCCAAGCTCCTGGCGCTGGCGCTGGGCGCGCCGCGCGCCTGGAAGGAGCGCCTCATCGTGCGGCTCGAAGCGCGGAACGAGCCGGCGCCGGAAGGCGCCACCGGCATCACTCCCTGAGCTGCAGGAGAACGGCGATGGATTTCGACGACACGCCGCAAGAAGCCGAGTTCCGCGGCGAGGTGCGGGCGTTTCTCGCGGCCCATGCCGAGCGCCTCACGCCCGGCGCCGCCCAGGGCTATCGCACCGGCCAGGCCGCGCCGGGCGCGCTCGAGCGCGCCAAGGCGTGGCAGGCGAAGAAACACGCCGCGGGCTTCGCCGGCATCACCTGGCCCAAGGAATGGGGCGGGCGCGGCGGCACGCCGATCGAGCAGGTGATCTACAACCAGGAAGAGGCGCGCTATGCGGTGCCGCGCGGCTTCTTCGAGATCGGCCTCGGCATGTGCATTCCGACGCTGTGCAGCTGGGGCACGGCGGAGCAGCGCCAGCGCTTCGCGCCGCCGGCGCTCAAGGGCGAAGAAATCTGGTGCCAGCTTTTCTCCGAGCCCGCCGGCGGCTCGGATCTCGCGGGGCTGCGCACGCGGGCCGGGCGCCAGGGCGAAGAGTGGGTGATCAACGGTCAGAAAATCTGGACCTCGGGCGCGCATTACAGCGATTACGGCATCATCGTCACACGCAGCGACCCGAACGTGCCGAAGCACAAGGGGCTCACCTTTTTCTTCCTCGACATGCGTTCGCCGGGCATCGAGATTCGCCCGATCAAACAGATCTCGGGTCAGTCGCATTTCAACGAGGTCTTCTTCACGGATGTGCGCGTGCCCGACAGCCAGCGGCTGGGCCCGGTCGGCGCCGGGTGGCAAGTGGCGCTCACCACGCTGATGAACGAGCGCCTCGCGGTCGGCGATGCGCCGGGCCCCGATTTCCGCGAAATCTTCGAACTCGTCCGGCGCACCGAGCTCGCGGACGGACCGGCGATCAAGAACGCCGCGGTGCGCGAAAAGCTCGCCGAGTGGTACGTCAAGACGCAAGGCCTCAAATACACCAAATTCCGCACCATGACGCGGCTGTCGCGCGGCGAGACGCCGGGGCCGGAGGCGTCGATTGGCAAGCTGGTGAGCGCGTCCAAGCTGCAGGAGATCGCTGCTTTCGGCATGGACCTCCTGGACATGGGCGGCATCATGACCGACGCCGCGACAATGCCGGCGCATGCCCTCTTCCAGCAGGCGCTGCTCTATTCGCCGGCGCTGCGCATCGCCGGCGGCAGCGACGAGATTCTGCGCAACATCATCGCCGAGCGTGTGCTGGGCCTGCCGGCCGATCTGCGCGCCGACAAGGACGTCCCGTTCAATCAGCTGCCGACGGGAAAGCGCTGAGCGGCGGTCGCCATGATGGCGCGAGCCGGGGAAAGAGAGGCGCAGCGCTTACTCAGGCAATCGCATGAATTCGCGCCTTCGCGGAAATGACGAGATACTTTAAATCCGTGCTTTTTTCCGTCGCTTCCCATCGATTTCTTTACAGAGTCGCCCGTAATTTTCGCGCGTACGCCGGCTGATCGGAGATCGCTGTAGCACCGGCGCGGCGCAATTCTTCCGTGACGTGCGGATTTAGCCCCATACTTTTTGATGATCCTGCTTTCGGTTTTCGCCGCGGGGGAAATCGTTAGAATACAGCGCCGGAAAGGGGCCGGCGCGCGCTGTGTCGTGGCTTGACCGACTGATCACCGAAGAGTCGCGCATCAGGATCGGCTCTCCAGCCGCCTACGCGACGGCGGTGCTGGCCACCTTGCTCGCACTGTTGCTGCGCATCGCGCTGGCGCCGCTGTTCCCGCCGACGCCCTACGTCACCTTCGCCTATATCACCTTCTGGCCCGCCGCCGTTTTCGCCGCGCTGATCGGCGGGCTCGGCCCCGGCCTCCTGGCGACGGCGCTGGGCGGGCTCTGCGGCTGGTTCTGGCTCGCCGGCGCCAACGCCCCGAGCGGCAACTTCGGCGCCACCGCCTATACCGTGTTCTCGGGCTTCAATTGCTTCATCATTTTCGCCTTCCAGGAAGCGGTGCGGCGCCTCAGGACGGAGCGCGTGCACCAGCAAGAGCTGGCGCGGACGCTCGAGCAGCGCGTCGCCGAGCGCACGGCGGCGCTGGTCGATGCCAATGCCAAGCTGCAGGAGGAGATCGCCCGCCGCGAGAAGTCGCAGGAGCAGGCGCTGCAAGCGCAGAAGCTGGAAGCGGTCGGACAGCTCACCGGCGGCGTTGCGCATGGCTTCAACAATCTGCTCACGGTCATTTTCGGCAATCTCGACGCGGTGCGGCTGCGCCTCGGGACGCGCGACCCGACGTCGGAGCGGCTGATCGAATCGGCGCTGCGCGCCGCCGAGCGCGCCGCCGGGCTCACCGAACGCCTTCTCGCCTTTGCGCGCCGGCAATCGCTGGCGCCGACCAGCGTAGACATCAACCGCCTGGTGACGGACCTCTCCGATCTGCTGCGGCGCAGCGCCGGCGACACCATCGAATTCGAGACCGCGCTTGCCTACGGGCTGTGGCGGGCGTTGTGCGACCCGCATCAGCTCGAGATCGCCTTGCTGAACCTGGTGATCAACGCGCGCGACGCCATGCCCTCAGGCGGCCGGCTCACCGTCGAGACCGCCAATGCCAGTCTCGACGAGGCCTATGCCGAGCGGCATGACCAGGTGACGCCGGGACAGTATGTCCTGGTGGCGATCAGCGACACGGGCGCCGGCATGACCAGCGAGGTTGTGGCCCACGCCTTCGAGCCGTTCTTCACCACCAAGCCGGTCGGCCAGGGCACCGGCCTCGGCCTCAGCATGGTCTATGGCTTCGTCAAGCAGTCGGGCGGCCATGTGAAGCTGTACAGCGAGCCGAAGCAGGGCACGACGGTGAAGATCTATCTGCCGCGGGCGGGCGCCGCCGCCGCCGACCTGCCGCAGCGGCATGACGGCGGCAGCGCCGCCGGCATCGGCGTGCGCGGCACCATTCTGGTCGTCGAGGACGACGAGGATGTGCGCGGCTATGCGGCGACGGTGCTGCGCCGGCAGGGCTATGCGGTGCTCGAAGCGAGCAACGGCTCGGCGGCGCTGGCGGTGCTGCGCAGCGGCGCGCGCATCGACCTGCTGTTCACCGATGTGGTCATGCCGCGGATGGACGGACCCGAACTCGCCCGCGCCGCGCGGCAGCTGAGCTCCGACCTCAAGATCGTGTTCACCACCGGCTACAGCCCCCATGCCGCCCTGCACAGCGGCCGGCTCGACCCCGCCGTCGCGCTCATTCCCAAGCCCTTCACCGCCGCCGCCTTGACTCAGCGGATCGACGAGGCGCTGGCCAGCTAGGGTCAAAAGCCGATATCGCTGCCTTCAATCGCTGCTTTTCGACCAATTCCCGACTTTCGCCGCATCGAGGAGTTCGTCAGAGACCCGGCTAGAGACTAGCGAGGCGCGAGAGCCGCATAGTTCGCGTCCCGCGCGGCTGCGATCTCGGTCGCCAGCTTTTTGGTGATCGCCTCGCGGAAGGTGCTGAAGTCCTGGACGACGAGCAGAAAAGCGGCGGGTCCGCCGATCACGTGCTCGCGGTAATAGGCGGGCAGCCCGCCGGGCGGCTGGACATGGGCGAAATAACCTGGGTTGGGATGCGCGTTGATAATCGCGAGGCCGTTGATGGTGAACCCCGCCGCTACCGCCTCGTCACGCGCGTCGAGTATGGGGCGGCCGGAATTGTTGTCGCCGTCGCCGGAGACATCGATGACGCGGCGCGTGGCCGCCGCTTTCAACTTGGCGAAATGGGCTCGGCTGAAATCGAGCGCGGCGCTGATCGAAGTCCGGCCGGCGAAGGAGCGCGGCGCTTGGATAAGGGTTGCGGCGAAGCCCGCGGCGCTTTCACCGTCGCGCACGACCGTCCAGTCCGCCACCACCTGCTGCTCCTCCGGCCCTGACCATTCGATGAAGCAAATGGCGATGGCACCATGAACGCCGGCGGCGATCGCCTTCAGAACACCCGGATCGGTCACCGCCGCGGCATAGCCCTGTCGCTGGAGCTTGAACTCGTCGTCATCGACGCTGCGCGACACGTCGGCGGCAAAGACCACGGCGACATCCACCGTTTCGGCGCCGGCTTTCGCGACGCCGACGCACAACAGGATTGCGAGGAAACAGGCGTACGCCGCGGCGAGGCGCCAGGAAATGCGGTTCATCGGGTGATCTCCGAAAAGGCAAAGACACCAGACCGCCACAAGACGGTCCCGCGAAAGCGACAAGTCCATGGAGATCAGCCGCGAGGCGGCGCGCGCGAGCGGTAGGGAGCCGGGGATGCGCCCGGGAAGGCGGCGTGGCCGATGGCGAGCACCACCGGCTGCGCCACCGTGTTCGGAGCGGGCAGCATCGCCGGCGACGGCGCGGCGAACCCGGCGAGGGCGCTCACGGAGCTGCACACCGCGCAGTCCGTGCGATGATGATGATCGCCGCTGTGTCGGTCGGGACGCTCCTCGTGGCCTACGAGCTTCGCCAAGAGTTCATGTGAGGGGTCGACGGCGGCGTGGCCGCGATGCGCGTGCCTCGCGTTGAGCGCGTCGACGAGCTCGAAGCTGAGGTGAATTGGAACGAGCGCGTTGAGGAGCAGCGCCAGCATAGCGAGCCAAGCGGCGATCGCGTGCCTCGAGATCATCGGCGCTCGCCCCTCAGCGAGACTGAAGCTCTCTCCAACAGTAGAGCGATGCGAGTCGCGCGGCAAGCTCAGCGGCAACCGCGGCCATGGTTCCTGCCGGGCGCTGGCGCACTCTGGGAAAAGGTGACGGGGATGTGGGGACCATGCGCCAGCGCGGAAAGGTGAGAACGGGAGCTGCGCTTCTTTCGCCGGACGGACGTTTACGCAGAGGCCCGCGCTGCCATCGAGGAGAGGGATGATCCTGCGCACCGATCAGAGACGATCGGCCCTGCTCGCCGGCCTCGCGCTAGGCGCGATGATCGTGGCGGCGGTGCTCGGCGGCCTCGCCCTCGGCCGCTCCGCCACGCAGGGCCTCCGGCCCGCGGGCGCGGTCAGCGCGGCCGACCTCGCCGGATCGTTTTGTCACGACGAGCGCTAAGCGGCGGTTACTGCGGGCCTTTGCCGCCGCTTGCCGAGGGTTCTTGCCACATTTGCAGACGCCTTCTACCGTAGCGCGAGTTTCGTCACCTGCCGGGATGGCTGCCGCCGATGAGGGGGAAAGCGGGGCATCACCGCTGTTTCATCGTCATTCCCGCGAAAAGCGCAAGGCTGTCGCGGAAAGTTCCTG
>DASQSR010000584.1:0-2295 GCA_035642295.1 Allostellaceae bacterium
CTCCCCCGCTCATCGGCTGAGGATCTGACCGAGGAAGGCGCGCGTCCGCTCGCTTTTCGGCGCGGCGAAAAAGGTCGCGGGCGGCCCGGTCTCGACGATTTCGCCTTGATCCATGAACAGCATGGTATCGGCGACTTCGCGCGCGAAGCCCATCTCGTGGGTGACACACACCATGGTCATCCCCGATTGCGCCAGCTCGACCATGACGTCGAGCACCTCCTTGATCATCTCGGGATCGAGCGCCGAGGTCGGCTCGTCGAACAGCATCATCTGCGGCTTCATGCAGAGCGCCCGGGCGATGGCGACGCGCTGCTGCTGGCCGCCGGACAGCTGCCCCGGATATTTGCGCGCCTGCTCGGGAATGCGCACCCGCTCCAGATAGAGCATGGCGAGCTCCTCCGCCTCGCGGCGCGGCATCTTCCTGACCCAGACCGGCGCCAAGGTCAGGTTCTCCAGCACCGTCAGATGCGGGAACAGGTTGAACTGCTGGAACACCATGCCGACTTCGCGGCGGATCGCCTCGATCTGGCGGATGTCGGCGGTGAGCTCGATGCCGTCGACCAGGATCCGCCCCTGGTCGTGCTCCTCGAGCCGGTTGATGCAGCGGATCATCGTCGACTTGCCGGAGCCCGACGGCCCGCAGACGACGACGCGCTCGCCGCGGCCGACGCTGAAGCTCACATCCTTCAGCACATGGTGCTCGCCGAACCATTTGTGCACATGGCTCAGCTCGATCATCGGCGCGGCCCGCTCTTCCCCCATACTTACGCTCTCCCCGGCGCGAGGCGCCGCTCCAGCCGCCGGCTGTAGAGCGACATGAGATAGCAGAAGACGAAGTAGATCGCGGCGACGAAGAGATAGCCCTCGACATAGGCGAGCCGCCAGGCGGGATCGTTGAGCGCCGTGTTCACGTCCTGCAGCGGATCGAAGAGGCCGATGATCGAGATCAGCACCGTGTCCTTGAACGCGCCGATGAAGGTGTTGACCTGCGCCGGGATGGTGATGGCGAGCGCCTGCGGCAGGATGACGAGGCGCATCCGCTGGAGATAGCCGAGCCCGAGCGCGTCGGCCGCTTCGTACTGGCCGCGCGGGATCGCCTGCAGCCCGCCGCGCACGACCTCGGCGAGATAGGCCGAGATGAAGAGGGTGAAGACGACTTCGGCGCGCCACAGCTTGGGGAAGCTGGTATCGGGCGGCAGGAACAGCGGCAGCACGATGAGGCCGAGGAAGAGCCAGGCGATGAACGGCACGCCGCGCGCCACTTCGATATAGGCGACCGAGAGCCAGCGTACCGCCGGCAGCTCCGAGCGCCGCCCGAGCGCCAGCAGCAGCGCCAGCGGGAAGCCGCCGCCGAGCCCGCCCGCCGCCAGCAGCAGCGCCAGCACCACGCCGTTCCACAGCTCGGTCTCGACCACCGGCATGCCGAAGATCCCTCCGCGCATCGCCAACACGACGACGATGAGCCCGAGGGTCCAGGCCAGCACCAGCCCGCGCGCCGGCAGCCGCTGCGCGAAGCTCAGCAGCAGCAGTGCGACGAAGATCACCAGCGCCAGCGCCGGCCGCCACTGCTCGGCATAGGGGTAGCGGCCGAAGACGATGAAGCGGAACCAGTCGACGATGAACGCCCAGCACGCGCCGCCCGCCGCCTCGCAGACGCGGTCGTCGGGCGCGGTGAGCGAGCCCTTCACCACCGCCCAGTCGACGAGGCCCGGGACCCACCGCAGCAGCAGAAAAGCCACCAGCAGCGTCAGCACGCTGTTGAAGGCGTTGTTGAAGAGCCGCGTGCGCACCCAGCGCAACGCCCCAGAGATCATCGTGCCGGGCTCGGCCATCGCCGCTCAGCGCTCCACCAGCGCGGTGCTGCGGTTGTATATGTTCATCGCCAGCGAGGTGAGGAGGCTGAGAGCGAGATAGACCGCGCACAGGATCGAGATGACATCGAGCACCTGGCCGGTCTGGTTGGCGACGGTGTTGCCGACCGAGAACAGGTCGGGAAAGCCGATTGCCACCGCCAGCGAGCTGTTCTTGGTGAGGTTGAGGTATTCGCTGGTCAACGGCGGGACGATGACGCGGATCGCCTGCGGCAACACGATGAAGCGCAGCGTCTGGCCGCGCCGGAGGCCGAGCGCCGCGGCTGCCTCGCTCTGGCCGCGGCGCACCGCCAGGATGCCGGCGCGCACGATCTCGCCGATGAAGGCTGCGGTATAGACGCTGAGCGCCAGCAGCAGCGCCGCGAACTCGAAGGTGATGTTCTCGCCGCCGCTGAAGTCGAAGCGTGTCATCCGCGGCACGTCG
>DASQSR010000585.1:0-2706 GCA_035642295.1 Allostellaceae bacterium
ATCGGCCTGCTGTCGGGCCTGCCCGTCCTGCTCTTCGCCGTGGCGGCGCTGCCCGGCGCGCTGCTGATCGCGCGGCTGGGCAGCCGGATGGCGCTCGTCGGCGGCCTCTTCCTCGCGGCGGTCGGCGCGGCACTGCGCGCGGCCGGGAGCGGCGCCGTCCCCCTCTACGCTGCCACCATCGTCATGGGGGCGGGCATCGCGATCATGCAGCCGAGCATGCCGGCGCTGACGCGCGAGTGGATGCCGCAGCGCATCGGCTTTGCCACCGCGGTCTACTCGAACGGTCTGCTGGTGGGCGAGATCCTTCCCGTCTGGCTCGCAACGCCGGTGCTGGCCTCCCTCGGCGGCAGTTGGCGGCTGGAGCTCGCCGTCTGGGCGCTGCCGGTGCTGCTCATCGGCGTGCTCGTGCTGCTGCGGGGGCCGGCGACGTCCGCCGGGGCGAGGGGAGCGAGTCTCGCGGCCTGGTGGCCCGACTGGCGCGATCCGCTGCTCTGGCGCCTCGGCCTGCTGTTCGGCAGCATCAACGCCACCTATTTCGGCACCAACGCGTTCCTGCCGGCCTATCTCGGCGCGACCGGCCGCGGCGATCTCGTTTCCGCCGCGCTCACCGCGCTCAATCTCGCGCAGCTGCCGGCCTCGCTGGTGATGCTGGCGATCGTCGGCCGGCTCGAGCGCCGCGCCTATCCCTATATCGTCGCCGGCGCCGCCATGACCGCCGGCGTCATCGGCCTGGTCACGCTGACCGGCGCCTTGGTGATCGCGGCGGCGGCGCTGCTCGGCTGCGCCGGCGCCGCCGCGCTCATTCTCGGCCTGACCTTGCCGCCGCTGCTCGGCGGGCGCGAGAGCGTCGGCCGCCTCTCCGCCGCCATGTTCTCGATCAGCTATGCCAGCGCCATGCTCGTCGCGCTCGCCTGCGGCGCGCTCTGGGACGTAACCCACGCGCCGCGCGCCGCCTTCCTGCCGATCGGCCTCGCCACCCTCTCTTTGAGCGTCTCGGCGCTCGTCCTGAAGGCGCGGCGCCAGCTCCGCTGAGCGGGCGTCCTTCAGCCTAAAGGTAGTTCTTCTCCAGCAGCACGCCGATGCGCTCGTTCTGGATCTCGGTGGTGCCGTCGACATAGGCGGCGATGCGGGCCGAGGCGATGTGGCGGCCGATCGGGTATTCCTCGCGCAATCCCTCCGCGCCCATCGCCTGCATGCACTGCGGCAGGCGGCGCCCGGCCATCTCGACGGCGAATTTCTTGGCGAGCGAGGCGGCGAGCACGGCATCGCCCTCGCGCGCGACGATCGCCGCGGCGCGATAGGTGAGGAGCCGCGCCGCTTCGAGGTCGGTCGCGACCTCCACCAGCGACCAGCGCAGCCCCTGGTGATCGAGGAGCCGCTTGCCGAAGGTCTGCCGCCGCTGCGCGTAGCCGAGGGCGACGCTGAGCCCCTCCGCCACCATGCCGCAGCACATCGCCGCGACATAGACCCGCGCGCCGTTGATGCCGGAGAGCGCGCGCTTGAACGCCTCGCCCGGCGGATAGAACAGCGCCTCCGCGTCGACGCGAAAGTCGCGCAAGCGAATGCCGCCGGCGCCGATGGCATGGCCGCCCATCAGCCCATAGGCCGGCAGGCGCTCGAAACCCGGTGCATTCGTGTCGATGAGGAAGGCGGCAATCCCCGCGGTGCCGGGCGCGGCATCGGTCTTGGCATAGACGAGGATCGTCTCCGCCGTGGCGCCGTTGGTGAGCCACGCCTTCTCGCCGTTGAGCACCCAGCCTTCCGCCGTCTTCCGCGCCGTGGTGGTGATTGCGGGAAAATCGCTGCCGGCGCCCGGCTCGGTGAGCGAGGTGGCGCCCCGGCGCTCGCCGGCGATCAGCGGCGCCAGGTGGCGCGCGATCTGGGCCGGCGTCCCCTGGCGCGCGATCCGCGCCGCCGAATTCTGCGTGTTGATGAGGCTGAAGGAAAAGCCCATGCAGGCGCGTGCCAGCTCTTCGGCGATGAGCGTCTTCGCCAGGAAGCCGGCGCCTTGCCCGCCTTGCGGCACCGGCACTTCGATCGCGGTGAGGCCGAGTAGCGCCGCTTCGCGCATCGCTTCCGGCGGGAGTTCGCGCGCCCGTTCCCAGGCGGCGGCGCGCGGCGCCACATAGTCGCGGCGGAACCGGGCGGCGCGCTCCAGAAGCGCGCGCTCCGCCGGGCTCAGCGAGGCGATCGGGGAAAGCGCTTCGTCCATGGGCCCTCGCGCGGTGAGAGAGCGGCCGGCAGGAACTCTCGCGCCGCGCCCGCCGGGGGTCAAGCGGTGGAACGCTCGCGCCCACCCGTCCGTTGCTGAAACATGTGCAATGCGGATATCAATGATCCCAGCAGCATCGAGCGTATCTATCCGCGGGCCGTCTTCCTGCGCGAGGCGCACGCCAATGCACGGGCCAAGGCGAGCGTGCTGCGCGGCCTGCGCATCCTCGCCGCCCCCGATGCCGCCGGCAAGTTCGAGCTGGTCCGCGCCGCGCGCCATGCCGGTGAAGCCGATAGCCCCGGCGGCGCCGTGTTTCTCTGCCCCTTCGCTCAGGCGGCGATATCGTCCGCGGCACAATACCCTGCCGCCGCCGGTCCGCCGCCGGCCGCCCCGCCCGAGGCGGCCGATCCCTATCTCGCCTTCCTCGACCGCGTCATCGCCACCGCGCGCTCGGCGCCGGTTCCCGAACCCACCGGAAGCGGCGATCCGCGCCG
>DASQSR010000586.1:0-2232 GCA_035642295.1 Allostellaceae bacterium
CCTCGATCGCCTTTGCCGCGCGCCGCGACCAGCCGCCGACGCGCAGCAGCTCGGCATAGCGCACGCTCGCCGGCGCGAAGCCAGGCTCGAGCCCATGCGCCTTCGCCGCCAGCTGCAGCGCCTCGTGCGGGTCGCCCGCCCCCTCCGCGGCGCGGCTGCGTTCGTGCAGCAGCACGGCGCGATGATGCCGCGTCGCCTCGCGCTCCAGCACCTTGCGTTTCATCGCCTCGGCCAGCGTCGCTTCCGCCTCGAGCCATTTGCCGGCGCGCGCCTGCAGCTCGAACAGGCTCTGCATGACCCAGGGCGTGCGCGGCCGGAGGTCCCGGGCGCGCTCCACCAGCTTCAGCGCCGCGCGCTCGTCGCCGCCGCGCAGCGCCTGCATGATGAGGCCGCGCAGGCCCAGGAACTCGGTCTCGGCGCGCTCGAGCATCGCGGTGAAGTACTTCTTTGCCGCCTGGTCGTCGCCCTTGAGCTGCGCCGCCTGCGCCGAGAGCAGCAAGGTCAGCGGCGGCTCCGCCAGCAACGTATCGGCCTTGCGCGCGAACCGGTGCGCTTCTTCGGCATCGCCCGCGGCCACCGCCACCATGCCTTGCGTCAGCGCGCGATAGCCTTCGCGCCGCCGCTTCTCGCGCCGCGCGCGCATGAAAGCGCGGGGTCCGCCGAGGAGCTTGCGCAGGAGGTGGAAGAGCGCCGCCGCCAGCATGGCGAGCAGCACCACGCCGAACACCAGCACGGCGACGCTGGTGTCGATGCGCCAGCCCTGCCAGGTGAGGGTGACGCTGCCGGGCTCGCTGGCGAAGAAGCCCGCCGCAACGGCGACGAGCAGGATGACGATGATCGCCGGCAGCCTGCGCATCAGTGCGGCTTGGGCGTTTCGGCCGCGGCGGGGGTGGCCGCCGCGCTGAAGCGCCCGGCAAGGAGCGCGTTGGCCTGGTTGAGCGCCGCTTCCGCCGTGAGCCGCCGCTGGGCCGCGGCAAGCCAGGCTTCCGCCGGCGCCCGCTGCCGCTCGGGCAGCGCCTCGATCGCCTGCACCGCGCTGGCGAGGTCGTCGCTCGCGAGCGCCGCCTCCGCTTTCGCCACCGCCGCCGACAGCGGATCGCCGCTGCCAGTGGCACTGCTGCCGACGCGGCGGATGACGACGAGCGAGCGCAGCTTGGCGACGAGGCGCTCGCCGAAGCTGCCGTCTTCCGCGCTTGCCGGCGTGCGCAGCAGATCGGGCGCCACCTCCTGGCGGAAGCGCTGCGTCAGGCTCATCAGGCTCGGCACGCCGTCGGCCGCCGAGGCGTCGAGCGGGGCGAGCGCGGCGCCGAGCTCCGGCCGATCGCGTCCCAGCGTCTTCACCGTGTCGAGCGCGTGGGCGAAGCCTTGGCCGCCCTCCACCGCGCCGCGCAGCTGTCCCAACGCCAGCAGCAGCGCCTCGTCGTTGCGCGTATCGGCCGCCGCCGCGCCGTGCTGCTCCAGCCGGTCGAGCCGCTCGCCGAGCGCGGCGTTCGCCGCTTCGAGCTTCTGCACCGCTTGCGTCAGTGCCGCCAGCTGCTGGGCGTCGCTGGCGCCCTGTGGCCGCTTCTCGAGCGCGACGACGCGATCGGCGAGCGCGCGCATCGCCGCTGCCTCGGCCTCCATCCATTGCGGCGTCGCCGCCGCCTTGATCTGCTGCTCGAGCGTGCCGACGCGCTCCCCCAGCGCCGCCTGCTGCTGCTGGAGCTTGGCGAGCGTCCGGCCCTGCGCCTGCCGCGCGGTGCGCGCCGCTTCGCTTTCGGTCGGCGCCGACCACGGCAGGTACTGCGTCCAATAGGGCGCGGTGCCGAGGATCGCCACCACCGCGACCACCAGCGCCAGCACCGGCCATAATTGCCGGCCGTGGCCGGAGGGAGTGGGCGCGTCCTCTTGTGTCGCGTCGATGGTCCGCGGCGCTGTCCAGCCCGGAGGCCGCTCCGGTCCGCTCTCCTCGCCGTGCTGCTCGCTCATTCGGCTCCCATGCTCCGCTCGTGCTCGGCGAGCGCCGCGTCGACCGCGTCGAGCAGCGCCGCTTGCGTCGGCGCGCGGGCAACGCCGATGCGCGCCCATGACACTGCCGTGAGCGCCGACGCGACCGCCGGGCTCAGTGCCAGCGCCGTCAGCGCACGGCAGCGGTCTTCCACCCCCGCGGCGGCGGCCAGCCTAACAAAGGTCGCGGCGGTGCGGGGAGAGAAAAACAGCGCCAGCGCCGGCGCGCCGTCGCGCAGCAGCGCC
>DASQSR010000587.1:0-6184 GCA_035642295.1 Allostellaceae bacterium
CGATCGACATGTCGTTGTCGTTCAGCACCACGATCAGCCGCGAATCCATCGACCCCGCGTTGTTCATCGCCTCATACGCCATCCCGGCGCTCATCGCCCCGTCGCCGATCACCGCGATGACGTGGTTCTTCTCCCCCTTCAAGTCCCGCGCCACCGCCATGCCCAGGCCCGACGAGATCGAGGTCGAGCTGTGCGCCGCCCCGAACGGGTCGTAGAGGCTCTCCGACCGCCGCGTGAACCCGGAAAGACCGCCCCCCTGCCGCAAGGTGCGAATCCGCTCCCGCCGCCCGGTCAGGATCTTGTGCGGATAGGCCTGGTGACCCACGTCCCAGATCAGCCGGTCCCGCGGCGTCTCGAACACGTAGTGCAGCGCAACCGTCAGCTCCACCACCCCAAGACCCGCCCCGAGATGGCCGCCCGTCACCGACACCGCATCCACCAGCTCGCGCCGCAGCTCGTCCGCCACTTGCGCCAGGTCGCTCTCCGGCAACCGGCGCAAATCCGCGGGGTACACGATCCCGTCCAGCAGCGGCGTGTAGTTGCCGCGCTCGGCCGAACGATCGCTGGTGTCCACGGTGGAAACCTCCCCTTCAGGCGCGGCGGTCGACGACGAAACGCGCCGCCTGGCGCAAAAGGTCTGCCCTTTCCTCGAATAAATCAAGGTGAGCCACGGCTTGCGAAACCAGGAGTTCCGCCTGGGCGCGGGCGCGCTCGACGCCGAGGATGGTCACGAACGTCGCCTTGCCGGCCGCCGCGTCCTGGCCGACCGGCTTTCCCGTGGCCACGGCCGAGCCTTCGACATCGAGGAGATCGTCGGCGATCTGGAAGGCGAGACCCAAATCATGGGCGTAGGCGCGCAGCGCCAGGCGCAGCTCCATCGGCATCTTGCCCAGGATCGCGCCCGATTCGCAGGCAAAGGCGATGAGCGCGCCGGTCTTGAGACGCTGCAGCCGGGTGATGGCGCCGATGTCGAGATCGGGCCGCTCCTCGGCGAGGAGGTCGATCATCTGGCCGCCGACCATGCCGTGGCTGCCCGCCGCCTGCGCCAGCGCCGTGACCAGGTCGGCGCGGACGACCGCGTCGCCATGGGTGTCGGGATGGGCCAGCACCTCGAAGGCGAGCGTCAGCAGGCCGTCGCCGGCGAGAATCGCGGTCGCGTCGTCGAATGCCTTGTGGCAGGTCGGGCGGCCGCGGCGGAGGTCGCTGTCATCCATCGCCGGCAGATCGTCATGCACCAGCGAATAGGCATGGACGAGCTCGATCGCCGCCGCCACCTGCAAGGCGCGCGCCCGCCCCACGGCGAAGAGCCGCGCGCTCGCCAGGACGAGAAACGGGCGGAAGCGCTTGCCCGGCGCCAGCGCGGCATAGCGCATCGCCTCGAAGACGCGCGCCTCGAGCCCGTCCGGCACGGCGATCAGGCGGTCGAGAACGGTATCGGTGAGCGACGCCGCTTCGGCCAGCGCCGTCGCGAAGCTCGTGCCGGCCGCCCAATGCTGCTCAGTCAAAGGAGGCGGGCTCCGCCGCCGGAACGCCGTCGGCGCCGACGACGATCTTATCGACGCGCGCCTGCGCCTCGCGCAGCTTCGCCTCGCAATGCCGCTTCAGCAGCGCCCCCCGCTCATAGGCGGTGATGGCGTCGTTGAGCTTGCCGTTGCCCGCCTCGAGGCGCTTGACGATCTGCTCGAGCTCGGCGAGCGCCTCCTCGAAGCTCATCGCGGCAATTTCCGGCGGCACTACCGTTTCGGCCATGGCTCCTCGCTCGATAATTGAGCCACTGTAGAAAAGGGGTCGGTAAAAGCAAGGAGCGAGAATGGCGCGCCAACCGCAACCAGTCTCGGCGAAAGCTGCAGATCCGGGGTGCGTCCTTCGACAAGCTCAGGATGAGGAACGTTGTTGGTGGCCCGAAGAAAGTCGGCTGCTAAGCCGTCATTAGCACCCGGACGTGGGCGGCGGCGCTGGCGGCGAGGGCTTCGAGGTCGTAGCCGCCTTCGAGGCTCGAGATGACGCGGCCGCCGCAATGGCGCGCGGCCAAGGCCATGAGCCGCTCGGTCACCCAGGCATAATCGTCCTCGACCAGCATCAGCTGCGCGAGCGGGTCATCGCGATGGGCGTCGAAGCCGGCGGAGATCAGCAGGATGTCCGGCCGGAAATCCTCGAGCGCCGGCAGGATGAACTCGTTGAAGGCGTAGCGGAACTGGTCCGAGCCCGAGCCGGGGCGGAGCGGCACGTTGACGACGTTGCCGACGCCGGTCTCGCTGCGCGCGCCGGTGCCGGGATAGAGCGGCGACTGGTGCGTCGAGGCGTAGAAGACATGGGGGTTGTTCTCGAAGATCGCCTGCGTGCCGTTGCCGTGATGGACGTCGAAATCGATGACGGCGGCGCGCTCCAGCCCGTGCAGCTGGCGGGCGCGCTGCGCGCCGATGGCGATGCTGTTGAAGACGCAGAAGCCCATCGCCCGGTCGGCCTCGGCGTGATGGCCGGGCGGGCGCACGGCGCAGAAGGCGTTGTCGGCGTCGCCCGCGACGACGGCATCGACGGCGGCGCAGACGGCGCCGACCGCGCGCAGCGCCGCTTCGCCCGAGCGCGGCGACAGCACCGTGTCGGCGTCGAGCGCGGCATGGCCGCGCTTCGGCACGGCGGCGATCACCGCCGAGATGAAGTCGCGGGGATGGACGCGCGCCACCTCGTCGAGCTCGGCGCGCGGCGCCTCGCGGCGCACGAGCCGATTGAACTCCGAGCCGGCAAGGCCGGCCAGCACTGCGCGCAGCCGCGCCGGCGATTCCGGATGATAGCTGCCGGGATCGTGCTCCAGGCAGGCCTCGTGGGTGTAGAGCAGCGTCGTCATGGGCGAGAGGGCCTCCCGCGCGAAGTGTCGCATATCGGGCCCCGGAATAGCCAACGGGATCGATGGGCTTGAAGCGCTCCGGAGCTGTCGCCAGTATAGGCGCCGCCCCGAAAAGGCAGAGCGAGAACCGGAACGAGCGGCCGAGGAGGCGCGAGGGTGAGGCGGGCAGTTGCGGCGATCTTGGGCGCCCTCCTCCTGCTGCCCGCGGTTCCGGGACGAGCCGCCGACGCGCCGCCCGCGATCATCGTCCATGCCGGCAAGAACGACAGCCTCAGCCACGCGCTGGCGGTGCAGTTCGCCGCGGCGCTGCCGCAAGGCAACAACGCGCTCACCGTCCAGGTCGAAGAGAGCCAGGGCTCGGTCCGGAACGTCATCGACACGCTGCGCGGCAACGGCCACTACGTCTTCACCGCGCCGCCCAGCCTCATCATCCAGGCGCGGCGCGGCGAGAAGCCGTTCCGCCGCAATGCGCGCTATCGCGAGATCCGCGCCCTCTTCCCGATCCCGCCGCTCACCGTGCACTGGCTGGTGCGCGCCGACAGCAACGTCCGGAACTTTCCCGAGCTCGCCGGCAAGACGCTGGCGCCCGGCGCCAAAGCGAGCTTCAGCGAGGCGCAGACCGTCTCCGCGCTTCATGCGCTCGGCCTCGACAAGAGCGTCCAGCTCATCGACGTCGATCGCAGCGGCGCGCTGGCGGCGCTCGCCGCCAAGCAGGTGACCGGGATCACGCTTGGCGGCAACGTCCCGATCCCGGCGATCGCGACGCTGGCGAAGACGACGCCGCTCCGTCTCCTCAGCCTCACGCGCGCGCAGCTCGCCAAGGTGCTGGCCGCCGATGACAGCCTCGTCGCCGTCACCATCCCCAAGGGGACCTATCCCGGGCAGGAGCAGGATGTCGAGACCGTGGCGCTGCCGACCGGCGTCTACACCACGACGGCGATGAGCGAGCGCACGGCCTATGCCATCACCAAGGCGTTCTGGTCGCAGAAATGGGCGCTGGGGCAGCGCAACCCGCCTTGGAACTTCGTCGGGCCCCATTCGCTGGCGACGCTCGGCATCCGCCTACACAAGGGCGCGCTGCGCTATTACCGGGAAGCCGGGATCAAGGTCCCGGCGGCGCTGCGGTAGGCGGAGATGACGGTGACGGTGGATTTCCTGATCCTGGGCGCGGGGATGGCGGGGGCGACGGCGGGGTATTTCCTGGCGGATCACGGCGAGGTCGTGGTCCTGGAGCGCGAGAGCCTGCCCGGGTATCACGCGACCGGGCGCTCGGCGGCGCTTTATACCGAGACTTACGGCAATGCCGCGATCCGCGCGCTCACCGTGGCGAGCGGGCGCTTCTTCCGCGCGCCGCCCAGGGGCTTTGCCGAAGGGAAGCTGCTTTCGCCGCGCGGGTTCATGATGGTGGCGCCTGAGGCAGAGGAAGCGGCGTTCCAGCAGGCGCTCGCCTTCGGGCGGCGCTTTGCGCCCAACCTGCAGCCGCTCTCGCCGGACGAGGCGCTCTGGTTCTGCCCGGTCCTGCGCGAGGACTGGCTCGCGCATGCCTTCCTCGAGCCCGATGCCATGGACATGGACGTCCATGCGATCCACCAGGGCTTCCTCCGCGGGCTCCGCGCCAAGGGCGGCCGGATCGTCACCGATGCCGCGCCGCGGCGGATCGCGCGGCACGGCGCGCTATGGCGGGTAGAAACGGAAGCGGAGGCGTTCGAAGCGCGCGCGCTGGTCAATGCCGCCGGCGCCTGGGCGGACGAGGTGGCGGCGAGCGCCGGCGTGCGGCCGGTGGGATTGACGCCGCTGCGGCGGACGGCGGCAATCGTAGAAGCGCCGGCGGGGCTGGCCGTCGAGCGCTGGCCGATGGTGGTCGATGTCGGCGAGAGCTTCTACTTCAAGCCGGAGTCCGGGAAGCTGCTGATCTCGCCGGCGGACGAGACGCCGCTGCCGCCGCAGGACGTGCAGCCCGACGAGATCGACATCGCGCTCGCCGCCGAGCGCATCGCCGCGGCAACGCGGCTCGAGTTCCGCCACATCGCGCGCAAATGGGCGGGGCTGCGCACCTTCGCTCCCGACCGGACGCTGGTCATCGGTCCCGACCCGGAAGCGCCGGGCTTCCTCTGGATGGCGGGGCAAGGCGGCTATGGCATCCAGACGGCGCCGGCCGCGGGCGCGGCGCTGGCGGCGCTCGCCACCAGCGGGACGCTGCCGGAAGAGCTGGCGGGGCTGGGGCTCGCGGCGGGCGATCTGCTGCCCGACCGGCTGCGGCCTTAGAAGCCCGACCCGGCGCCAGCTCCCGCGGGGAGAATCGTGATTCACTGGTGTACAACGCTGACTCTTTTTTTCCGGTGATTCACTGACTCACACCGAGACGCGTAGCGCAGCCGGAACAACCGTTTGCGTCACGATCTCAATTCACGATGTCAAAGAGCGGCCGTGCAACCGAGACGGCAGAGGATGGTAGCACAGCACCCCTCAGCGCGCCGGGCGGGGCGAGAGGGCGGCGAAGGCGAGCGCGAGCCAGCCGGCGATGAAGGCGACGCCGCCGATCGGCGTCAGGCGCGCGAGGAAGATCGGCGCGCCAAGGGCGAGGCCATAGAGGCTGCCGCAGAAGAGGATGAGGCCGGCGACGAAGCACCAGCCGGCGGCGGCGAGCCAGTGCCGAGCGGCGCCGGAGGCCCAAGCGGGAGCGAGCGCCGCCGCCAGCAGCAGCGCCAGGGCGTGGACGAGGCCGTAACGCCCGCCGGTCGCGGCGAGATCGAGGCGGTAGGGATCCTGCGCCAGAAGGTGGCGCGCCGCCGCCTCGGCCGAGACGGCGAGGGCGCCGCTGAGCCCGGCGATGACGATCCAGAAGCGCTCCGACGACATGGCTTTTCCCCTTCCCTACTCCTAACGGGCTAACGCGGGTGCGGCGCTGGCGCGGCATGACAGGGCCAAGCGCATGGCGTTATAAGCGTACAAGGACAGCACGGAGCAACCATGCCGAGCTTTGATATCGTCTCGCGGCTCGACCTCGCCGAGGTGGACAACGCGCTCGCCGGCATCGCCCGCGAGATCGGCACCCGCTTCGACTTCAAGGACAGCAAGTCCGCGGTGACGCGCGAAGCGCTGGCGCTCACCATCCTCGCCGATGACGATCTGAAGCTGAAGCAGCTGCACGAGCTCCTGAAGGTGCATATGACGCGGCGGAAGGTCGATCCCGGCGCGCTCGACTTCAAGCCGCCGGAGAAGGCGTCGGGCAGCATGCTGCGCCAGACGGTGACCCTGCGCCAGGGCATCGACCGCGAGCTGGCCAAGCGCCTGGCGCGCGAGATCAAGGACAGCCGCCTCAAGGTGCAGGCGGCGATC